>DASVBI010000501.1:0-4196 GCA_036375915.1 Terriglobales bacterium
GCAACATCTACATGACTTTGTGCGTGCTGTTCCTGGCTCAGGCTACCAACGCACACCTGACGCTGGGACACTTAGTGGGGATCGTAGTCTTCGCCATGATCGCCTCCAAGGGCGGGGCCGGTGTATCCGGCAATGCGTTCATTACGCTGGCGGCCATCGTGGCCACCGTGCCGGAGATTCCCATTCAGGCGCTGGCAGTCCTGTTGGGCATCGACCTGTTCATGAGCGAATGCCGGGCCCTGACCAACGTGGTGGGAAACGGCGTGGCCACGCTGGTGGTGAGCCGCTGGGAAGGAGAGCTGACCGGCGCAGACCTGCGTGACAACATGGACATCGCCATGGCGGCGCCAGTCCCCGAGCCGGAGCAGGTTCGAGCTGCTGGCAGCTGACGGAATGGTGAGGACAGAGCCGCCGTAACACGCTCGTAAGCTTAGTGATTTTTTGCCGGCTGCTGTATTGTGGTCTGCTGGCTGTAGGCCAGTTGCCAGCGTCCGTCGCGCTTGATCCAGATGCGGGTCACGTGCGTCGGCTTGCCTCCCGGCGATTGGTGCAGCGAAGTCATTACCACCGTGTCTGGAAAATCGAACATGTGTGCAGACACGAGCGGCGCCGGCGCTGAACCACTTCCCGCCTTTTTCTGCCGGTCGAGAATATCCATGCGGTCCTTCTTGTCGAGCGGGTGGTCGTTGCCCGAACTGATCAACTGGAACTCATCCGCTACGTGTGGCGCCCAATTCTGCGACTCGTGGTTGGTTACGGCTGTCTCCAGCGCCTGCCAGGAGGCAATCACACCCTGTTCCGCCCCGTTCTTGGGCTTGTAGGGAACGGTTTTGCAGGGGTTAACGCACTCCTTGCCGCGCTCCGCCGCTGTTCCGGTGTGGCCTTTTTCGGCCAGAGTAGCGGCGTGCGAAACCAGCAGGCGCCAGCCTGCAGGACGCTTCACCCAGACGCGCAGAACGTGAGTTTTACCGCTCACGGCGGTAATCTCGCTCACCTGGCCGAAGCTTACTTCCTTAACCTCCGCATCGGCGGGATTGCCGCCAGCCAGGGAGGGCAGGTCGCGCATGGCTTGGGCCTTGCTCATCGTCTGGCCTTGTGTGTCGGTCCAGGTAAAGTTGGGATCGAGCAGCTTGGCAACGCCGGCCTTGTCATTTTTAGCCAGCGCCTGCACGAATGCGTGGTCCGCGTCCACAACTGCCTGAGTAGTTTCCGCGGCCGATGCCCGTCCGGGACCCAAAGCCGCCACCACCCACAAAATGCCCGCAATCACTGCGATTTTCACGACACGCGCCATTGACCGCCTCCTTGGATAAGTGCCAACAGAGACTACCCCAGATATCCCGATCGCCTGCGTGCTACTGCCCCTTCTTAAGCAGGGATAACGCCTTTTCGTAATAAACCGGGTTGTAGTATTTTTCCGGCGCCGGTGGATGACCGCCCCACTCTCCCTCAACCTCAGCCCGCAACTTGAGCACGTTGCGGAAGGCCGCCGGATCGAAGCGGGCATCCGGTTCGTACCCACCGGGGGCGAGCATGTCGGCATAGGTTTCCGCGGCGATTTCCGGCGTCAGATGGGAGCCTGTGGTCAGAAGGCTGATGACCTGCTGTTTGTTGGCCGGATCGAGCAGCCAGCGCTGCGCCTGAATGTAAGCCGCCAGGTAACGCTGCAGCACGCCGGCATGGTCTCGCGCCCACTGGCGTCGAACGAAAGCGCCAAAGCCCTGGTAGGGGCCGATGAAGTGCAAGGTGGAGCCCAGGCTGCCGAATCCCTCGCGTTTGGCCACAAGCGAGGTGGGCGGCCCCAGCATGGAACCGGCATACTGCTTGTCCGCGCGCATGGCCTTCAGCCGTAAGGGCGTGGCGCCCAGCGCCTTCAATTGGCAGTCCCGTCCCGGCTTGAGCCCGTTAAGGAGCAGAATCTTCTTGAGTTGCAGCGCATAGGCGGTGTTGATGGCGTCCACCAGCAGCGTGCGCCCGCGCAGGTCGTTAAAGTTCTTGATCTCGGGCTGAACAATCAACTCGTTGTTTGCGCCATCACCTCCCATGACCGTGACCACATCTGCGGCCGAACTCTCCACCATAAACACCGCGTTGTCCACCGCGGCATGGCCGATATCGGCTTTGCCGCTGGCCAGCATGGCGCGCAAAATGTTTGAGTTGTCCGCGTGTTCATTCTGCAGTTCGATGCCGTGCTCGGCGAAGTAGCCATTTTTCTGGGCGACCACGATGGGCAGGGAAGGAAACAAAGTGACCACGCGAACCGTGGCCAGCCTGGGCGCCTGGGCCGTCGCACAGGTTACGGCCAGCATTACAGCTGTCAAGCAGCACAATATGCGCATATTCATGTCCTGAGCAGGTGGGACCTGAGCCAACTGGCCACCAGTTTGTCGGTGTTGGGATCTCCGCCCATGTGGCCGCCCTCCGGATAGGTACGGGCGGACTTGGGCTCGCCATTTTCCAGCAGCAGGTACAAATCGCGAACGGTGATCCAGGGGTCTTTTTCGCCGTTCACCAGCAGCAGGGGCGCGCACGGCTTTTGCAGCCAGTCCTGCGCCTGCAGCGAAACCGTTGGCGCCTGGCGCCGCAATTCGTCCAGATCGCGCACGTGGTGGGCATAGATCATGGAATCCAGAAGCGACCACAGGTAGAGCCGGTCCTGCTGCAGGTGCTCGAACCAATCCTGCTGGAAGGTGTAGTGCGCGGGACCGCCCCAATCCACCGCTGCCCGCAGCCGCTTGCTTTCCACATACGCCATCTTGGCGCCCCAGTAGCCGCCATAGCTCCGGCCCAGGATTCCCATGCGCGTTCCATCCACATCCTGGCGCGTCAGCAGGTAATCAATAATCGCGCTGTAGAAGCGGTGCGCGTCCGGCGTATACCACAGCGGGCATTCGCCATTGCCCGGCATATCGGTGGAGACGGCTGCCAGGCCCGCGCCCAGCAGGTCGGAGGTGCCGCGTTCTTCTTTATAAACATCAATCCCACCCGTAGCAATCACCACCGGAGGCCGGGAAACCCCTTTGGGCAGGCGCAGGTAGCCGATGATTTCCCTGCCTGCAAACGGAATGGTTACCCGCTCCAGTGGAGGATCGAAGTAGCGCGCCGCTTTCAAATAATTCTCGATGCACTTGCGATACGCAGCCTGTTTGGCCGGGTGATTGATGACCGGAAACTTGGCAATGCCGTAATACAAGGATGCCTTTTCATAGCCATCCTTGGCCAGTTCGGTCTGGGCTTGTGCCTCAGCTTGCTCGGCCCGGCGCTCCCACGGTTCAGCCAGACGAGTCCAGGCGGCCACCCAGGGCTCCGGCGCCAAATCCGGCAGCGAGCGGAAAACGGCTTCCGCCTGCTGGGGGTCGGCTCCCCGTTTGATGAACTGCGCCAGACGGAACCTGGCGCCTACCGAGTAACGCGGGCTGGTGAGCAGGTTGCTGCCCGCACTTTCCGCACGGGCAGAAGCTGAGACATTCGAAGCATTCGCCCACCCGGTCGGGGACAAAGCAGCGGCTCCCAGCATGGCCCAGCCGGCGCCCCCGGCCGCGCTGCGAAAAAACTCGCGCCTCGTAGCCGGACCGGCGGAAGAACCACAGCTCAGATCGTGGTTCGGGGCGGACTTGCGCTTCATCCTGTGTCCACTCTTCACTTTGTTTACAGAGGCTGACTGCATGCGCAAAGCGCAAATTGGTTAGACAGCTCTACCACCATACGCCTTGCCGGTCAAGAAAAATTGTGCCTGTTCTCCGCCTCCAAAGCACCAGTAACCAAACGCTTCGGTCCACCCCGCGTCTGGCGGGCCTCAGAGTCCTGGGTGGAATCAGCCCGCACGGGCTACGCCCACTTTTTCGTGCCTTCGATGATGGTGATATAGCGGTCGAGTGGGAGATTGGTAAAGCGCTCAACCGCCCCGCTGGGTTGCGGCCACTTGATTTCCAGCCAGTCCATCTTGGCGCGCGTTCCCAGACCAAGAACTACACGGGGATCATGGGACGATAGATAGCTTCCGCCGGCCACCTTCATTGTGCTCCGTTTGAGTTCGCCGGCCTGCCAGGAGATGCGAGCCCCCACGCCGTCAGGATTTGACTGTTTGCCGATAAGGCGCAGGCCCAGCCAGTGATTCCTGGCTCCCACTTTATTGCGCAGCAGCACCGGGCGGTCATCATTCACCGCGATCAGCACGTCAAGCGCTCCGTCGTTGT
>DASVBI010000119.1:0-5380 GCA_036375915.1 Terriglobales bacterium
AAGTTTCCAGAAAACATTCACGGTTTGCCAGCTCGGTGGAAGAGCGCGCTTTCAGCCGCACGAAAGCGGGCTCAAGATGAGTCCGGCTTCAGCCCCGGCGTGGCCAACATTTAGTATGGTGGCGTGGCTTCGAAAGCGGCAAGGGAACAAGTGGTGATCAACGCGCGCGGAGTGGCGCGGCTGCGTGCCGGACATGTGTGGGTGTACCGCTCTGACCTCGTTTCCGCCGATGGAATTGCTCCCGGAAGCTTGGTGCAGGTGGTGGATGAGCGCGGGCGAGCTCAGGGCAGCGCGCTTTACAGCAGCGCCTCGCAAATCGCCATCCGCATGCTCGCGCCGGGGCCGGTAGAAGACCTTCCTGCGCTCATCCGCGAGCGCCTGCTGGCGGCCATCCGCTACCGCAACCAGGTGGTGACGGGCACCGACGCCTGCCGCCTGGTCTTCAGCGAAGCCGATTTTCTTCCCGGCCTGATCGTGGACCGCTACAACGATGTGCTGACGGTTCAGGTGCTCACGCAGGCCATGGACAGCGAAGCTGCCCGCCTGGCCATTATCTCCACCCTAACCGGGCAACTCTCGCCAGCGGGCGTGGTGGAGCGCGTGGAAGAGCGAGTGCGGGAGTTGGAGCAGCTACCGCCTCGGGCCAACGGGCTGCTGGCGGGCGAAAAGACGGACACGGTGTTCACCATGAATGGCGTGCGCTTTCAATATCGCGGGCTGGAGGGGCAGAAGACCGGCGCCTTTCTTGACCAGCGGGAGAACTACGCGGCGGCAGCCCGCTACGCACACGGCGAGGCGCTGGACGTTTTCTGCTACCAGGGTGGGTTTGCTCTGCACCTGGCCGGCGCCTGCTCCCAGGTCACGGGCGTGGACAGCTCGCGAGCCGCGCTGGAGGCGGCGGAGCAAAATGCTGCTCTCAATCAGCCTGGGCATGAAATCGAGTGGATTGAGGGCAACGCCTTCGACCTGCTCAAGGGGTATTCCGAGGCAGGACGGCAGTACCACACGATTGTGCTGGACCCGCCCGCATTTGCCCGCTCGCGCAAGACTCTGGAAACCGCGTTGCGGGGCTATAAAGAGCTGAACCTTCGCGCTCTGAAGATGCTGCGCCCGGGAGGGGTGCTGGTGACCTGCTCCTGCTCCTACCACGTCAGCGAAGGCGATTTCCTGGAGACGGTGGCCTCGGCCGCCCGGGATGCCAGGCGCACCTTGCGCCTGATTGAGAAACGGGGTCAAGGCCGCGACCACCCTGTACTGGTCGGCGTACCCGAGACGTCCTACCTGAAGTGCCTGATTCTCCAGGTGGCCGGATAACGTTCCACCCTGACTTGACCGAAAGTGGCTATGCAGCGAGCACGCACCCCGGTCCCAAGCTGCATTACTTATGTAAGTGATTGAAAACTAGCAGGCAAATAAGGGAGGCAGCTGGTTAATTCAGCTTGACAGTAATACACTCATATTTTATGATTCTATATGACTAAATATTGCATCGAATGCAGTGGACGCAGGAATCGAACCTGCAAAATTGAAATCTTCATAGTGGAGGAGAACGAAAATGACTGTTTTGACTCGTTGGGACCCCTTTCGTGAGCTGGCAACGGTGCAGGACCGGATGAACCGCTTGTTTCAGGACAGCTTCGGACAGACCCGGGAAGAGGGGCTGACGACTGCCGCCTTCGCGCCCGCCGTGGATATTTACGAGGACGAGCACAACATCACCCTCAAGGTGGAAGTTCCCGGGGTTGATGAAAAAGACGTTGATGTCCGCCTGGAGAACAACACCCTGACCATCCGGGGCGAACGCAAGTTCGAAAAGGAGGAGAAGGAAGAGAACTACCGCCGGGTAGAACGGCAGTACGGCAGTTTCTCACGCTCCTTCACTCTTCCCAGCATCGTGGACACGGAAAATGTTCACGCCAGCTACGACAAGGGAGTGCTGGAGATCCGCTTGGGCAAGAAGGCGGAAGCCAAGCCCAAGCAGATCAAGGTGAACCTGGAGAAGAAGGCGGAAGCCAAGGGTGCGGGGAAGGCGGCGTAAAACCAGTGGTCGGTGGTCAGTGGCCAGTGGTCAGTTCGATGCTGGGGGGCTTTCCGGCCCCCCAGATGTTTTTGGGGAGTCGCGCCATTACGGGGATTACTTGCATCAATTTAAGCAGTCAGCACTCAGCAGTCAGCCCCGGAGCGGGTAGTGTAATTTCATGGGTTGAATGCTGAGAGCTAAGAGCGGAAGGCTGAGGTCTGGTATGGCAATTCGTTGGGACAAATTTACGGTGAAGGCGCAGGAAGCGGTGCAGCGCGCCGGCGAACTCGCCTCCGAGTACGCCAATCCGGAGGTGTTGCCGCTGCATCTGTTGGTAGCGCTGCTGGAGGACCGCGAGGGCATCGTGCCGCCGGTGTTGGAGCGTGTGGGGGCAGGAGCGCAGGCAGTTCTGGCCGACGCGCAGCGGGAATTGCAGCGTGCGCCTAAAGTGTCGGGCGGCGGCGTAGCTCAGGCCACCATTTCGGCGGCCCTGAGCCAGGCGCTGGAGCAGGCCTTCAAGGAAGCAGACCAGTTCAAGGATGAGTACGTCTCTACCGAGCATTTGCTTCTGGCCATGACCAAGGAGCCGCGCGGCTCGGACTACGAGCGGGCGGCGGCCACGATTCTTGCGCGTCACGGCGCCAGCCATGATGCCATTCTGAAGGCGCTGACTGCGGTGCGCGGTTCGCAGAAGGTTACCGACCAGAATCCCGAGGCCAAGTACCAGGCGCTGGAGCGCTACGCCCGCGACCTGACGGAGCTGGCGCGCCGCGGCAAGCTTGATCCCGTGATCGGGCGGGACGAGGAAATCCGCCGCGTGGTGCAGGTGCTCTCCCGCCGCACCAAAAACAATCCCGTGCTCATCGGCGAACCCGGTGTGGGCAAGACCGCCATTGTGGAAGGCCTGGCGCAGCGCATTATTTCCGGCGACGTGCCGGAAGTGCTGAAGAACAAGCGCGTGGTGGGCCTCGACCTGGGCGCCATGCTGGCTGGGGCCAAGTATCGCGGCGAATTTGAGGACCGGCTCAAGGCCGTGCTCAAGGAAATCGAGGATTCGCAGGGCCAGATCATCCTGTTTATTGACGAGCTGCACACGCTGGTGGGGGCAGGCGCGGCGGAAGGCGCCATTGACGCCTCCAACATGCTGAAGCCGGCGCTGGCCCGCGGCGAATTGCGCGCCATCGGCGCCACCACGCTGAACGAATACCGCAAGCACATTGAGAAGGACGCCGCCCTGGAGCGCCGCTTCCAGATCGTATACGTGGGCGAGCCCAACGTGGAGGACACCATCGCCATCCTGCGCGGGCTGAAGGAGCGCTACGAGGTGCACCACGGGGTGCGCATCAAGGACTCCGCCATCGTGGCGGCAGCCACGCTTTCGCACCGCTACATTACCGACCGCTTCCTGCCCGATAAGGCCATTGACCTGATTGATGAGGCGGCCGCTTCCCTGCGCATCCAGATTGATTCCATGCCCACGGAAATTGACCAGCTGGAGCGGCGGGCCACGCAGCTGGAAATCGAGAAGCAGGCGCTGATGCGGGAAGACGATGCGAATTCCCGCGAGCGGCTGGCGGCGGTGGAGAAGGAGCTGGCCCACATTCGCGAGCAGTCCAACGCGCTTAAGGCGCGCTGGAAACAGGAGAAGGAATCCATCAATCGCGTGCGCGAGCTCAAAGAAAAGATTGAACAGCTCAAGCTGGACGTACAGGCCGCCACCCGCAAGGGGGACTACAACCGTGCTTCCGAAATCCAGTATGGCGAGCTGCCGCGGATGGAAGCGGAGCTGGAGAAGCTCAGTAAGCAGATGGACGGGAAAGCCGCGGGCGAGGGCACCCCCACCCCAGAACGCGCAAAAGCGGCGCGTTCCGGGGACCCCGGCGCCCGCGCCACAAAGGGTGTGCCGAGCAGGATGCTGAAGGAAGAAGTGGACGAAGAGGATGTGGCCCGCATCGTCTCCAAGTGGACCGGGATTCCCGTTTCCAAGATGCTGGAAGGCGAAGTCAAAAAACTGGTAACCATGGAAGAGCGGCTGCGCGGCCGGGTGGTCGGCCAGGATGCAGCTCTGGAGCGGGTTTCCAACGCCATTCGCCGCTCGCGGGCCGGGCTGAGCGATCCGCGCCGGCCCATCGGTTCGTTCATCTTCCTCGGCCCCACAGGCGTGGGCAAAACCGAATTGGCCCGCGCCTTGGCCGAGTTCCTGTTCGATGACGAGCACGCCCTGGTGCGCATTGATATGTCGGAGTACATGGAACGGCACGCGGTGGCGCGGCTGATTGGCGCGCCTCCCGGGTACGTTGGCTACGAGGAAGGCGGGCAGCTCACCGAGCAAGTGCGCCGGCGGCCTTATGCAGTAATCCTGTTCGACGAAATCGAGAAGGCGCACCCCGAGGTATTCAATATTCTGCTGCAGATCATGGATGACGGACGTCTGACCGATGGCCAAGGCCGTACGGTGGACTTCCGCAACGCCGTCATCATAATGACCTCCAACATAGGCTCCGAGTACCTGTCCGCCGAGGCGCTACGCGATCCCCAGGACTTCGAGCGGGTTCGTCAGCAGGTGATGAATGCGCTGCAGGGTCACTTCCGGCCCGAGTTTCTGAACCGGGTGGACGACGTGATTATCTTCAATCCCTTAGGCAAGGAGCAATTGTCGAAGATCGTCGAGCTGCGCCTGGAAGATCTGCGCCGCCTGCTGGCCGAGCGCAAGATCAGCCTGGAGCTGACCGATTCCGCCAAGGAAATGCTGTTCTCCGAGGGCTACGATCCGGCCTACGGAGCGCGGCCGCTGAAGCGCGCCATTCAGCGCATGATTCAGGACCCGCTGGCGCTGAAGATCCTGGACGGCGAGGTGCTGCACGGCGATCATGTGGTGGTGGACGCCAACCTCCGGGAACGCACGATGACGTTCAACGTGTCGCGCCGGGTGGGAGAAAGCAAGACGAAGCCCGCTTCCAAGCAGCCGGCGGGCTCACGGCGGTAATCACCGTCGCGTCGGATTTTGCGCGCTTGAACGCGGGATCTCTCAGCAATCAGATCTTCAGTCCTGTCATGTTGAGCGAGGGCGCATGCCCGAGCCGAAACACCCCGACCCGGGCGGATATACGAAGTCGCTCACAGGAGTCTCTAATAAGAATCCGAGAACTCCCTTGAGCGAAATAGGTGGAGCAGGCCAACGCAGGGTCCTTCGACTCCGCAGCCGGTTCGCAAGCGAACCCGGCCTGCTGCGCTCAGGATGACAGTCCAAACAACTGAGCGGCGGGGAGAAAAAATTCTTCGCCGCGAGTCACCATTCGTCAATCTTCGATCAGCAATCGTCGATTATTCCGTGGGCCGGTCAGCGAGCACGGTCTGGGG
>DASVBI010000472.1:0-6636 GCA_036375915.1 Terriglobales bacterium
TTAATGGGTAAAAGAAAAACCGGTTGCGGTAGAAGATGCGGGAGAGTCGCTGGCGCTCGAGCATCCTGTGTCCCAGAATTTCCCGCCAGATCTGGTTGACTTCGTCCCACTTGCTGAAGAAGCGGTGCCCGCCGATATCAAACAAATATCCCTTGTAATTAACGGTGCGCGCGATACCGCCGACGATGTTATCCGCTTCCAGCACGACCGCCGCCTTGCCGTGCTTGGCCAGCTCATAGGCGGCAGTCAATCCAGCGGGCCCACCACCTATGATCACAACCCGATCCGACGAATAGGACATCCGTTCTCCCCCAAGGGTTCGCTATTTCCTGCCAATGCCACCGACAACGACGGTTGCCGGCGTTCTACTCTTGCCGCCCACAGGATGTCAGTCCATGCCGGCGCCGGTTATGACTGAGGCGGAGCGCTTTCTCTTGTCATCCGCCTGGAGCCGGGAGACCGCTGCGGGTGCCAGAGGGGGAGTACGAAGAGCGGAGCCTAAATGGGCCGTATAGCAGTAGGCCCACGCCAATCCGCTGTAGAAGTAATAAAGCCAGTGAGTAAGTACTGCGCCTACCGCGAAGGCAAACCCGCGTTGTTTCCAGAAAAAGAGGTACACACGGTAGTTCAGTGCCAGAAGCAGCAGCACGATGAGAAGTACGGAGGAGGTGGCCAACAACATGGGCCCTCGTGCAGCATGCGCCGATCGCAGGAGCAACAGAATAAGAGGCAGCAGCAGCAGCGTGCCAGCCGCACTGAACCGCGCAGAATAAGTGAGGTTCAGGTCACGCGGTATCTGACCCGTCTCGAGGATAAGCTTCGCCCAGGGCACGGCGCGATCGCGCACGTCCGACTTAATCATGCCCAACAGGGTCCAGTGCTTCAGGTGTTTGACCTGCAGTCTCTTGTCGAGCAAAATCCTGTGCCCGTTTTGGCCCAGGCGCAGGCCGAGCTCAATGTCTTCAATCGCAGGCCGGGCATACCGCTCCGCCTGGAATCCACCAATCTTCTCGAACACTTCCCGGCGTATCGCGCCGCATCCCGCCCAGAACGTGGAGGCATTCTCGCCAGATGCCTGGTGAACGTAGTGGTGAAAAAGATTCTTGTAATGGGAAAAGAAGCCAGGCGCGGACGGCTGCTGGTCATAAGAACCGAATACAGCCTTCAATTGCGGGTCACGCTCGAAATCCTCGGCAATGATGCCCAGGGCCCCAGCAGGGACCTGCACATCCGCATCTACGAATACCAAAATGCTACCCTGCGCCGCCTTAACCCCCAGGTTGCGAGCCCCAGCCGGGCCCAGGCGCCGCGGCGTCCGCAGGTAGCGCGCGCCGTGCGCGCGGATGACCGCGGGCGAGTCGTCGCTCGAGCAGTCGTCCACCACTAGCACTTCAAAATCACGATAAGAGGAGGCTTGCAAAGCCCGCAGGCAGCTCGCGAGTTGCCTACCTCCGTTGTGTACCGGCACCACTACGCTCAGCATTTTTGAGGGTGCGCCCCGATCACCCGACACGTGGCAAGGGCTGGACTGAGCAACTGAGCCTCCATCCGCAAGTGATTGCAAAAACTGCACTTGCAACCCGGTTCCACACCCTGGACCGGGGCACATTGCAGGGAAGTTCAACCCACGGGAAATTGTTTACCCTATTGCCCGCCGCGCAAGCTGAGGTTCGACCCTCTCCGCCTTGTGACTATCCAGAGGCAGCTTGGGAAGGAGCAGACCCAGCGATGGAGAAGTATCGTGTCTAGTATGCAAAGACTTTCTACAGCCGGGGAAGGAAGATACTGGCAGTCTTCGCATTGAACCATCCCGCCCGCGCGTGGAGGAGGGGCCGCTCCTTGTCGCACGTCGGTGCGTATAGAGGACTTGGCGGGGTTGGCGAAATCATTGCCCCAGCAGTGTTTAGGCCGAGGTGGCATTGGCCCTTTACGTGCTTTCCTCGGAGGACCCGCTTGTCGGCTGTTGAGTGGTGGTTCGCATAATGACGAAATCTAATCTGGATTCCTCTGCCGCGCCCCTGCTTTCGGTAATCTTTATAACCCCTGATTCTTATCAGAATCTGGCCACTACCATCCGGTTTCTGCGTGCCCAGACCATCCGGGAACGAATCGAAATTGTCATTGTGGCGCCCTCTTCCGAGAGCCTCGGGCTCAAGCGGGATGAACTGCAGGTGTTTGCCGGAGTGCAGGTTGTCACCTTGGGTGAGATTCGCTCCATCGGCGCTTCCTACGCTGCCGGGGTCCGCCGAGCCACCGCACCGATAGTCGTCTTCGGCGAAGACCATTCTTTTCCGCGCCCGGACTGGGCGGAACGGCTGGTCCAGGCCCACCAGCAACCCTGGGCCGTTGTTGGCCCCCGGGTGTGCAACGCCAACCCAGGCAGCAAGGTTGCCCGCGCCGATTATTTGATTGCCTATGGTCAATGGGGCGATTCGATTCCTGCGGGCGAGATGGAACATCTTCCCGGGCATAACAGTTCCTATAAGCGCGCGCTGCTCCTGGAGTACGGGTCCCATCTTGACGATATGCTGGAGGCAGAAAGCGTGCTTCACTGGGATCTGCGCCGGAAAGGCCACCATCTTTATCTGGAAACCGCAGCCCGAACGTCGCACATGAATTTCAGCCGCTTCTCCTCGTGGACCATCACTCAATTTCAGGCTGGGCTCGTGTTCGCCGCTTTTCGCGCCTATAACGAACACTGGCCGCTCTCCCGGCGGCTCTTCTTTGCCCTGGCAGCTCCGCTTATCCCCTTCGTGCGTTTGCGCCGCATCATGAAACTGCCCGGCAACCTGGGAGAGAAGCGCAATCTGATTCCCATTCTTATCTTCGGCCTGGGGCTGGACAGCCTGGGACAGATGCTGGGCTACGCTCTCGGCAGAACCCTGGCCGCTCATCGGTTTACCTATTTTGAATTTAAGCGGGTAAAGCACGTGAGAAAAGGTGATACCGCCGCTTGGGTCTCGAAAAGTTATGCCTGACGCTGCTCCTCTTTTTTCGGTCATCGTTCCCACGCACAATCGGCCCTCGCAACTGGCCGCTTGTCTGCAGGCCATCGCCGAAATGGATTACCCCCGCGAGGGCTTCGAAGTCATAGTCGTGGACGATGGTGGCACCGCATCCCTGGAGCAGATTTACCATTCCTTCCGCGGCCGCCTGAATTTGTCCTTCCTCCGCCAGGAGCGAGGCGGCCCGGCTGCGGCGCGCAACACCGGGGTGCAGCACTCCCGCGGCCGCTACCTGGCCTTCACCGACGATGACTGTGCCCCTTCCAGGGACTGGTTGACGCGTTTGCAGGAACATTTTGCGCACGCGCCTGAGGTGCTGTACGGCGGTCGGACGGTGAATGGGCTTGCCGCCAACCCCTATTCAGCTGCCAGTCAGGCGGTGATTGACGTGGTCTATAGCTGGCAACCGGATGCCAGGGAGTTCCCACAGTTTTTTGCTACCAACAACCTTGCGGTGCCGGCAGCTCTGTTTCGCAAGATCGGCGGATTCAACGGTTCCTTTGAGGTCTCCGAGGACCGCGAATTTTGCGACCGCTGGACGCATAACGGATACCACATGGCGTATGCGCCCGAGGTCGTGGTCTATCATCGCCACAAGCTGAGCCTGCACGCTCTTCTCAATCAGCATTTCAACTATGGTCGGGGAGCCCGCCGTTTTCACCTGCGGCGAGAACATCTGGGCTGGGGGCGGTTCCGGAGTGACAGCAGCTTCTACGTGCGCCTGCTCCGCTACGGGCTGGCCAACCCATTTGCCAATAGAGTGGCCACGGTTGCGTTGCTGACATGTACTCAAGTGGCGGTCGCCGCGGGATATTTTTGGGAGAGGATTGCGGGCTCCTGGATACAGCAGCGGTCGCTCGAAGTTTAGCCTGCAGCGAACCCGGAAAGGCCGCCCCTCAGCCAAGAGACGAGCATGAACTCTGTCAGATTGGGAGTGATCGGTTGTGGCAAGGTGGCTTGCCGCATTCATCTTCCCGCGCTGGGTCGCGTGCGCGGCGCGAAGGTAGTTGCGGTCGCCGATCCCGTGCCTGCCCGGCTAGCGGAAGGGGCACAGTTGGCGGGCGGGGTGGCTGCCTTCGCAGACTGGAAGGAACTGCTCCGACAAGACACCGTCGATGCGGCGCTGATCTGTACCCCGTCAGCGCTGCACGCCGAGTGTGCCCTGGCAGCATTGGCCGCGCGCAAGCACGTGTATGTTGAAAAGCCGCTGGCGTCGAATCTCTCCCAGGCAGAATCGGTGCTGCGGGCCTGGGAACCGGCAGGCCTGGTTGGGATGTCGGGCTTCAACTATCGCCATCATCCCATTTATCAGAAAATGCGCGAAATAGTGGCCTCTGGCACGCTGGGCCAGGTGATTGCCGTCCGCTCCTGTTTCACATCGGCAGGAGAGTGGATTGACGAGTGGCGAAAAACGCGTTCTTTGGGGGGAGGCGTTCTGCTCGATCTTGCCGGTCACCACATTGACCTGGCGCAGTTTGTTCTGGGCCAGCGCGTCCGTGAGGTTTCGGCGCGCGTGGCTTCGTTGCGCTCCGAGCAGGATACAGCGTGGACGCACATGACCCTGGAAAACGGCGTCCCCATGCAATCGTTCTTCTCTCTGCGCGGCACCGATAGCAATCGTTTCGAAATCTATGGAGAGTCGGGCCGGGCCACGGTGGATTATCTCGCCGGAACGCTTGAAATTGTTTCCCCGGGCCGACGTAAATTGGCGCAGCGCGTCAGCGCCGTTCTCGGCCAGGGATGGTCGCGCTTTAAGCATGGACTGGCGGGAGGGCGAGACCCCTCGTATGCGCTGGCGTTCTCAACGTTTGTGAATGCCATCGCCGACGGGCGCCAGCGCATCGCTCCCGATCTCCGTGACGGGTTTCATGTTTTGCAGGTCATTGATGCTGCGGAACAGTCAGCAGCAACTGGCCAAAAATGCCGGGTGGAGGCGGCCAACAGACTTGCCTCAGCGCGAGGGTGAGCGCGAAGAAGAAGCCAATGAGGATGTAACCCGGACTACAGCGATTGACAAGTATGTCCTGGTTTAGAGGCCGGAGAATGCGGTTGCATTATCACTATGGATCGTCTGAAGATTTTGTTTGTAACCAATTGGTACCCTTCAAAACAACATCCTGTAACCGCAGTGTGGGCGCGTGAGCACGCCAAAGCTGCCGCAATCTATGATGATGTGCTGGTCCTTCACGGTGCCGGCCCCGACCACGCCCTGGAGAGAGCTTGGAAAATAGAGCAAGAGACCGACGAAAAGCTTAAAGAAGGTATCCCTGTTTACCGGGTTTGGTATCGGCCCGCTCCTGTTCCGCAAATCAGCTATTTAATCTACTTGTGGAGGATGTTCCGGGCATTTCGGCACATAGGCAGGGAAGGATTTCGTCCCGATATTATTCATGTTCACGTGTACGACGCGGGCGGGCCCGCCGTTCTGATTGGCAAACTACATGGCATTCCGGTCGTAGTTAGCGAGCACTTCTCCTCCTTTCCAAAGAAGTTACTCGGCCGCTTGGATATTTTCAAAGCGTGGCTGGCATTCCGCTGGGCAAACATGGTTCTTCCCGTAAGCCATGCGCTTCAAAAAGCAATCGAGGATTACGGCATTCGCGCTCGCTTTCAGGTGGTACCCAATATCGTCGATACCAGGCTGTTTTCCCCTGCCCACACTCGAGACGACGCCGAAGCCAAACGAATCCTGTTTGTAGGCCAGTTGACGCCGATGAAAGGCGTCACCCATCTTCTTCACGCGCTCGCCCAATTACGCCAGAAGCGGGACGATTGGCAGCTTGATATTGTCGGAAATGGAGATGCACGGATAGAGCATGAACGCCTGACTGCTGATTTGAAGCTTTGCGATAAGGTCGCCTTTCATGGGCTCAAGACCAAGCCAGAAGTGGCGGAGTTCATGCGCCGAGCACATCTGTTCGTGCTGCCCAGCCTTTGCGAAACCTTCTCTGCTCCTGCCATTGAAGCTTTAGCCAGTGGGATTCCGGTCTTGGCCACTCGTTGCGGTGGGCCAGAGGAGTTCATCACCAAAGAGGTCGGATGTTTGGTTCCCCCAGCCGACGGGAACAGCTTGTGCGAGGGCTTGGACTACATGCTGAACAATTTGCGGCTATATTCATCCAAACAGATTTCTCAGTACGCTATAGAGCACTTTTCTCCGGAAGTCGTGGGGGCAAAATTGCATGCGGTGTACCACTCTTTGAGTTCCACCCAGTCGTAGCCTTAGGTTTATCGTTTACCGAATCGCCCACGCCATCAACATTGCCACTGCAGGGTGCGCCCCAGTCAGGCCGCTGCCCGACGCCGTCGGTTTTCCATCTCATCTTGAGACGGCTACCCTGTTACTTAAGTCCAGCGCCTCACTGTACGTCGGTAATGTAGCTGCTCGCAAATCATACTGTCATATTCACTTGGCGGTAGAAGTTGGGCCTGCGAACTCCGTCTCACACTGAGACGGCTCAATCTCCCAGCGAAAGAAGCTTCGGATGACGAAGGCTCTTATCTGTGACCATTGCCACAGTACCAACGCGGTCGCTTACGACGACCGCGACTACTACGTCTACTGTGAGAACTGCCTGAACCAAGTGCTGCTCCTGAGTCGAATCGTTTACTTCTCTTCCAGTTGCACGGC
>DASVBI010000605.1:0-4055 GCA_036375915.1 Terriglobales bacterium
TCCTGCCTGGCCTTTCACGTCCATTTTGCCGCCGCCCGGCATGTTGGAGGTCAGCGTGAAAGGAAAACGAGAAGTGTAGGAGACGTTGTCAGCCCGCAGGTTCACCGCGTCATATGCTTGCGGGCGATGTCCAGCCGAGCCCAGCAGGATGCGGCCGTTCACGATTTCCAGCTTCTGGATCTGGATTTCGGGCATGGAGCCGCCGCCGGATGCATCCGCGCTGCCGGGTGACTTCTGGGCTGGCGCCGAGGTCTTCTGCGCCGTCGCGTGCGTTCCCGCTCCCTGGCCGATGCTGGAAAAATTCCAGGTGCCCGACGCGGAGCGGATTAGCGACACCTGCGGCTGCTCCAGGGTCAGCGACTGCACATGCACGGCACGATTAAAGATCAAGGGCATGATTTCCACGCTGATGTCGAGCGCCCGCGCCTCCACAAAGGGATTGCGGCTGAAAGCTGGGTCATCCGCAATCGTAATGTTGGAAGCGCCCAGCTGCCCTTTCAAAAGGGAGAGACTGAGCTCGCCGATCTTCACCTGCCGGCCCAGGGCGGTGGTCAGCTGCGCCTCTACCGTGGGTCGGAATTGGTTGACATTGATGAAGAAGGGAATCGCGACGGCAACCGCCACCAGCACCACGATGACGATTCCAACAATGATCAGAGCTTTTTTCATAAATCACCTTCCACGGCGAACGCTCCGGAGCGAAGAGTAGAACTCGCACAACAGCCCAAGCCGCTTCGACCCCGGGGAAAACTGTAGTCCCTGCATCGCGCAGTTCGCAACCATATGATTGTAAAAGGCCAAGGCGGTGTTGCCGGGAATGGGAACACCCGAATAGGTTGGGCTTTCTCGCCCCTGGCTCAGCATGGTCTGCTTTTTCGCACCCCTGCGAACCGAAAACTGAGAACGGATCTTAGGCCGGCGCCGCCTTTGCCAGCCGCTCTAAAACACCGGAGGCGAATTCGGCCAGGCTGCTGATAGCCTCCACATCCGTCTGGTCGAAGTTGCAATGCTCTTCGTGGGAAACAACCCACAACGTCCCCCAGGGCACGCCGGCAACGAAAATCGGTACCACCAGGCCCTCCACAATGGCCGGTTTCAGCTCATTCAGGTAGTGGTAGCAGCGGGCGGGATAGAGGAACAGTTGCGGTGACTTGCGGTCCAGGGTAGCGCCGGAAGGGCTCCAGTCGCGCGGACTGGTGGCGCCGGCGTGAGGGGCAAGCACCCCTGCCACCGTCTCCCAGCGAAACCAGGGGTCGCCCTGCGCCGGCTGCACCAGAACGCTGACTCCCGCGGCCCCGGCGTTGCAAACCTCCCGCGCCGCCCGCGTCAAGGCATCCAGAAATTCGTGGCTGGACACGGGTTTGGCCGCCAGTTCCTTTAGAGCGCGGCTTTTGACCCGAGCCTTGGCCAGCAAAGAGCTGCTTTTGGGAACCCGATAGCGCAGTTCCCCGGTGATCAGTACGTCTTCAACTCGCGCACGCCACAGCGGAACCGCAGCATCGTGCAGAGCCATAAGCGTAGTCTCCCCGGCGGCCCTGAAATTGCCGCTTGTCTGGATGATGAAGGTGAGTCTTGCGTTGTACTGACGCTCGCATCTCTGAGCTGCAAAACCTGCGCTTGATTGGGGCTGGAATCACAGACCATCTTACCCCAAAAGCCCTGCCGCTGCCGGTGATGCTGGAAGGAGGTTGCGTGTGATGGCAACCTGGGTAGCCATGGCTTGACGCTGGAACCCTACATACCTAGACTTACCCGGCATGCTCCTTCGCCTGCGGCGCTCGCCCCAGACCCTGGCTGTGTTGTCGGCACTGCTGGGCGAGCCGCGGGGGTGGCACTACGGCTACGATCTGCTGCGTGAAACCGGGCTGAAATCAGGCACACTCTATCCCATTTTTGCCCGTCTGCAACGTGGAGGCTGGCTGCAGCATCGCTGGGAAAAACCGGCGGCACCTGGCCGCCCGCCCCGCCATCTCTATCGTCTGACCCAGCAGGGCAAGACCGCCGCGCGCGAGTATTGTGCAGGAGCTAAAGCCCGGCCTTAACGACGTGCTTGGCGGCGCGCCCGAAGCTGTGCCTTGATACCAATCTTCGGTGGCGGTGCTGATCTGAACCTTCGAAGGCGTGCCCTGATACAACGCCGCAAATCAACTACCCATCAGCTTGAGGTCGGGGCTAACCGTGAGCTTCGGTTCGGTGGCTGCCTGTACCTGCTCGGCGGTGAACCCGGGCGCCACTTCCTCCAGCACCAGGCCCTTCGGCGTAACGCGAATGTAGGCCATCTCGGTGACAATGGTGTCCACCACCTTCACCCCGGTGAGCGGCAGCGTGCACTTCTTCAGAATTTTGGGCTGGCCTTCGCGGGTGGTGTGCTCCATGGCGATAATCACGCGGCGCGCGCCCGCCACCAGGTCCATGGCGCCGCCCATCCCCTTCACCATTTTGCCGGGAATCATCCAGTTGGCCAAATTGCCTTCCTCGTCCACTTCCATCGCGCCCAGCACGCTCAGGTCAATGTGGCCGCCGCGAATCATGGCGAAGGAATCGGCGCTGGAAAAGTACGCGGTGCCGCCGATTTCAGTCACTGTCTCCTTGCCCGCGTTGATCAGATCGGGATCTTCCTGGCCCTCCACCGGGTAGGGACCGATGCCCAGCATGCCATTCTCGCTTTGCAACACCACGTCCATGCCTTTGGGCACGCAGTTGGCCACCAGCGTGGGCATGCCGATGCCCAGGTTGACGTAGAAGCCGTCGCGCAGTTCGCAGGCTATGCGACGCACGATGCTGTCACGTTTTTCGGTGTCCTTGCCCGGCTTTGTAGGGGTAGCCATAACCAGTTCTCGCTTCTCAGTTCTCAGTTCTCAGCCCCGGCGACCTCTGCGTCAATCTTTTTATTCCCAGGCCGCTTCTGCACGGCGAAATTCTGTCAGCACCCGTTCCAACTCCTCATAAGACGTGCGCGCATCGGCAGCGGACTGGGCGCGGTACTTGTACGCCGTTTCCAGCAGCTCGCCGAAGTGGTCGGCGATGCCGCCCATGGCCTCATCGTAGGCCGGAGCCATAATGCTCAACTCCGCCGCCAGGTCGCCCAAAGTCAGGCTGCCCTGCTCGTACAAGCGGAGATAGTGCAGCACGCTGGTCCGCACCTCCTGCACCGTGTTATCCGGCGCTGGCACGACTGTTTATCCCTCAGGGGCTGAAGCCCGCCTGTTTGCTGTCCATGGTCGGAACGGTTGAAGCCGCGCCCTTCCGAAACACCCTAATCCTCTTCTGGGTACTAAGCACTGAGTACTAAGTTTTTCTCACTGTGCGCTTCTCGATCCGCTTTTCGTACACTTCGCCCTGAAAGATGCGTTTTACGTAAACACTAGGGGTGTGAATGGAGTCAGGCTCCAGTTCGCCCACCTCCACCAGTTCCTCAACCTCGGCAATGGTCACGCGCGCCGCGGTGGCCATCATAGGATTAAAGTTACGCGCCGTCTTGCGGTAAACAAGGTTGCCCCACTTGTCGCCCTTCCAAGCCTTGATGAAGGCATAATCGGCGCGCAGCGCACGCTCCATCACGTAGGTGCGGCCATCGAACTCCCGCGTCTCCTTGTTTTCTCCGACCACCGTGCCCACTCCGGTGGGCGTAAAAAAGGCGGGGATGCCTGCCCCGCCGGCGCGAATGCGCTCCGAAAAGGTGCCCTGGGGCACCAAGTCCAGCTCAATCTTGCCGCTGAGCACCATCTGCTCCAGCAGCTTGTTTTCGCCCACGTAGGTGCCAATGTGGCGGCGAATCTGCCCCGCCGCCAGCAGCAGGCCCACGCCAAACCCGTCCACCCCGGCGTTGTTGCTCACGGTGGTCAGGTTTCTTGTGCCCTTCTTGACTAGGGCGCGAATCAGGTTCTCCGGATTGCCGCACAGGCCAAAGCCGCCGATCATGATGCTGGCGCCGTCAGATATATCGCGCACCGCTTCCTCGGCGCTGGCCACCACTTTGTTCATAAGAGGGGGATTCTACTTTCGCAGCTCGCCGGAACGCAAACACAACCTTCACCGCAAAGGACACGAAGGAA
>DASVBI010000616.1:0-2958 GCA_036375915.1 Terriglobales bacterium
CCGCCAGGAACAGGTGCTGGCCGGCGACCTCATAGATGTGGCCTACACTCTGGAGCACAACGACCACCCCGAATTCGGCGGTTTGGAGTTGCGGCTGTGCGATATAGCTCGAGTGGGCAACGCCGCTGCCGGCGTCGCCAGCGTTACCAGTAGCGGCACACTTTAGCGTTCCGCACTTAGCCTAGACACCAGAAAAGATTTCAATTTCCCAAAGGAGTCTGGGTGCCGGCAGCAAGCAGCGGAAAAGCCCGAGAGCCAAGAGCCGCACCTGACTCCCCGCTCCTCCCGCTGCTACACTGGCATCTAACAGGTCAAACTCAGCATTGACTCAGGCTCGCGTGGCCGGTAATCAGCCCAGAAGCTAGCCCGCCGCGGAGCCAGCTACTTAGCACAATGATGCCTGTTTCCATTGCCCGCCTGCGCTACTGGTTCGCCGCTGCTGCCATCTTCCTGGTGGTCGTGGTGGCCGGTTTTTACCTGTACGCGCGCTGGCAGTCGGGCCAGGTGGCGCATGCATTGCCCAAGCCCCTTGGGGTCACCATCCAGCAAACCACCCAGGGCTTTGCTCTCTCCAAGTCGGAAGGCGGGCGCACGCTGTTTACCGTGCGAGCCTCCCGCGCGGTGCAATTCAAAGCCGGCGGCAGGGCGATGCTGCACGACGTAACCATCGTGGTTTTCGGCAAGCAGTCCAACCGTTTCGATCAGATTTACGGCAAGCAGTTCGAATACAACCCCAGGTCGGGCGACGTGATCGGCATCGGCGCCGTCCACATGGACCTGCAAAGCAATGCTCAAGGTCCAACCCGGCCGGATCAGACGCCCCCGGAAGTGCTGAAGAACCCCGTCCACATTGATACCAGCAATTTGACCTTCAACCAGAAGACGGGGAACGCGGCCACGCCGGCGCTGGTGCGCTTCAGCATGCCCCAGGCCAGCGGCTCCGCCGTGGGCGCCAGCTACAACGCTAAAGACAACTCTTTAACCATGAGTTCGCAGGTGGAGCTGACCACCACCGGCGACGCTCCCATGCACATTGTTGCCACCCATGCGGTGATGACCAAGGTGCCCCGCCTGATTGCGATGGCCCAGCCCCAGGTCACGCGCAGCGACGAACATTTTTCCGCCGACCAGGGCACCATTTTTCTTCGCGATGACAATACTGCTTACCGCCTGCTCGCCGTGGGCCATGTGCATGCCGACACCATCGGTGATGCTCCTACCCACCTGCAGGCAGCGCAAGGCGATTTCCAGATCGCACCCCACAATCAGGTGCAAGCGGGCGTACTTTCCGGTGAAGTGCACGTGCAGGCCACCGGCAAGCAACTTGCGGAAGGGCAAGCCCGCCGCGCCTACTTACGCTTTAGCGCGCACAACGTTCTTAACTTCGTTCACGCCGTGGGAGCGGTGCGGATGGTCCAGCATCGCGCTCCTTCACCCGATGGACAGCCGCAGCAGACCGAAGTTGACGCCGATGCCGTGGATTTCACCCTCAAGCCGGGAAGCATCCTGGACCACGCCGATACTTCCGGCAAAGCCCAGATCGTGATTCTCTCCGCCAATAATCAGCAGAGCCAGCCCGGCGCTCGTCCGCTTCGCCCCAAGCCCGCGGGTCCGGTTCGCACCGTGGTAACAGCGCGCACCTTTCACGCCACCTTTACCGACCAGAACCGCATGAAGACCCTGCACGGAGCTCCCAACGCGAAGATTGTCTCCCGCACCCCCGGGGAGCCGCAGCGGGTCAGCACCAGCCGCGTGCTGGACGTGGCCTTCGCGGCCGATGGCCAGGTCAGCAGCCTGGTGCAGAACGGGAATGTGCATTACACCGAAGACCAGCGCGAAGGTTGGGCGCAAAATGCCGCCTACGACCCGGGCAATGGCAATCTTCTGCTCACCGGTTCGCCGCGGGTGGTGGATGGCGGCACCACTACCAGTGCCGACACCATTCGCATGCTGCGCCCCACCGGGTTGGCCTTCGCCCAGGGCAATGTGAAGTCCACCTATAGCGACCTGAAGCCCGACCCTTCCGGGGCCATGCTGGCAAGCTCCGACCCTATCCACGTCACCTCCGTCAGCATGACCGCCAATCGCAATACGGGAGTGGCGGTATATGTGGGCGCGGCTCGCCTGTGGCAAGACGGCAACATTGTGCAGGCCCCAACCATCACTTTTAATCGCAACGACCGCACGGTGCAGGCACAGGCCGACGCCCAACATCGCGTGGCCACTCTGTTCGTGCAGACCGATGCCAATGGCAAGGTCACGCCCGTCAATGTGGCTTCCGACCAGCTCAGCTATCTCGACCAAATCCGCCAGGCGCATTTTGTGGGAAGCGTGGTGGCGAGGATGACGGATGGCACTTTGACCGCCGACCAGGCCACCATTTACCTGCTGCCGCGCGAACAGAAACCGGGAGTAAAAGCGGCGGCCAACCAACCCAACGCCAGCCGCCTGGACCATGTGGTAGCGGATGGCCACGTGGTTTTGATTCAACCTGCCCGTCACGGCCAGGGGGATCACCTGGTGTACACGGCTGCGGATGGCAAATATGTTTTGAGCGGCGGCTCGCCGAGCATTTTTGATGCCGAACGCGGCACCGTGCAGGGCGATTCGTTGACTTTCTATAATCGCGATGATAGGGTGCTGGTCGAAAGCGCGCCTTCTCCTCCCATCGCTCAGTCAAGAGTGGCGAAGTAAATGCATACGCTCTCCACCCAGGAAGTATGTAAGGCCTACCGCGGCCGGCGGGTCGTTAACGGTGTCAGCCTCAACATCGAGCAGGGCGAAGTGGTGGGACTGCTGGGCCCCAACGGCGCCGGCAAGACCACGACCTTTTACATGGTCGTCGGCCTTACCCCGCCCGATGAAGGCCGCGTCCTTATGGATGGGGAGGAGATTACGCGCGTCCCTATGTACCTGCGGGCGCGCCATTACGGCATCAGTTACCTGCCCCAGGAGGCT
>DASVBI010000362.1:0-3268 GCA_036375915.1 Terriglobales bacterium
TGGTGCGCCTGGGGCAGGTGGAAACCCTCAAGGAATCGGGCTCGCGTGCCATGGGTGTGCGCGTGTTCTTCGGCCAGCGAGCGGCCAGCACTTACAGCAGCGATTTCTCCCCGCAGGCGCTGGATCACATGGTGAAATCGGCGCTGCAACTGGCGCGGGTCACCTCCGAAGATCCCTACGCCGGGATTCCAGAGCCGGGACAACTCGGGGCAATAGGCGGCGACCTCGACCTCTACTACGAGGACGTGTTCTCCCTGCCCACGGAGGAGCGTATCGCTTATGCGCGGCGTTGCGAGAAGGCGGCCATGGAGGTGGATGCCCGCATCCGCAACTCGGAAGGCGGCTCTTTTGATGCGGCTACCGGGCGCAAGGTGCTGGCCAATTCACACGGCTTTGTGGGCGAATACCGGCGTTCTTACTGCTCGGTAGCGGCCGTGCCCATCGCCCAGACGGACGACGGCGCCATGCAGCGCGACTACTGGTATTCGGTGGCGCGCAGCCTGAGCCGGCTGGATTCGCCGGAGCAAGTTGGCCGCATTGCCGCCGAGCGCACGCTGCGCCGCCTGGGAGCCCGCAAAGCGCGCACCGCCAAAGTGCCGGTGGTGCTCGATCCCATGGTGTCGCGCTCCATGCTGGACCACATTTTTGAAGGCGTGAACGGCGATTCGGTCTACCGCGGCGCTTCGTTTCTGGCCGGCAAGCTGGGGCAGAAAGTAGCCGGCGACAACGTGACCATCGTGGACGACGGCACCATGCCCGGCGGCTTCGGCACCAGCCCGTTTGACGGCGAGGGCGTGCCCACACGCCGCACCGTGGTGATTGACCGGGGAATTCTGAATTCCTACCTGCTCAACACCTACACCGCCAAGAAACTCAGCTTGCAAACCACCGGCAATGCTGCCCGCGGGCTGGCCGGAAACCCCGGCATCGGTCCGGGCAACTTCTTTCTGCAGCCGGGCAGCCGCTCGCCCCAGCAGATGCTGGCCGACATTGAAGAAGGTTTGTACGTCACCGAGTTTCTCGGCTTCGGCGTCAACATGGTTACCGGCGACTACTCGCGCGGGGCGAGCGGGCTCTGGATATCAAAAGGCGAGCTCACCTATCCAGTGGAGGAGATCACGGTGGCCGGAAACCTGAAAGACGTGTTCTTCAATATCAGCGAGATCGGGAACGACCTGGAGTTCCGGGGCTCGGTAGCGTGTCCGACCATCCGCATTGACGGGCTGACCGTGGCCGGACAGTAAACTCTCAGATTCCGTGTTTCAGTTTCGAGGGCTGGCCTCTACGGCGAGTTTCTGTCAAAGCTCTTCCCAACTGGCCCCCCAGCCTGCCAGCGGAGCAAACTCCGACTTATTGCCTACATCCAACCGATGTGTTGGCCGCAATCACGCCGACGCAATTAATGGCAGAGGACAAAATGCAGATCCGAAGGAGGCACCAGGTTTCTTCGGAGAGATGGCCGCCTGATCGCCGCTTACTTTTTGCACTGAGGCTGTACCTTGGGCCCGGGAGTTAAAGGATGGCAACAAACCCGCAGTATCCGGAGCAGAAAAGACCGCATCTGCATCCTAGATTACAAACGCCGCCTAAGCGGAGCTTCCCCTGGCCGCTGATCGCGATCGTTATTGTCGCGGCCATTCTGGCAGCGCTGATCTGGTGGCTGCCACAAACGCCCAAGAAGCAGCTGCCGCCCAACGCGGCGGCGGTGCCGGCGCAGCCCACCAGCAGCCAGATCCAGCTCACGAATTTGAAGCTGACGCCCTCCCCTGTGGGCAGCGCGTTCTACGTGGAAGGCATGCTTTACAACAACGGCAGTTCCGCCATCACCGGGATAGAAGTGCAGGCCCAATTCCATGGCGTCAACGGGCAGGTGCTGGGAACCCAGACCCGCCCGATGGAAGGCATGGTGGGCAATTCCGCAGCGGAAGCGCAAAATCTGATTCAAGCTCCCATCAAGCCCAACCAATCGCGCGCGGTGCGCATTTACTTTGACCACTATCCCGCGGGCTGGAACAAGCAAATGCCCGACCTGAAGGTCACCACGGTGACAGCGCACGCGCCGTAAGCTCAAGAGGACAGTTTTTTCGTGGACACGTGAAGTCAGGCCGTGTCCATCCCGGGACCCCACCGCCGCTTGCACCGGGTGCGGTGGGGTGAGATTGGGCCCGGCAGACCTGCTGCCGGGCCCTTTCAGTTTGAATCGCGGTGTTCTCTCGCCCCGCTGAGGCTCTGTTATTGTCCACTTTGTACCCACGGCTTACGTCGTGGGCTACGCGGATGCATTGGCGGTTCTCGTTCCGGCTCTTCGACATCGGGGTTTTTGATGCGGTCTCGGAAGGCGCTTAGCATGGTTCCCACGAACGGTGCCGCCCGCCGTTGAGGAGTACAATTCCGCCATGGGTGGGCTGACACAGCCGCAACCGGCACAGCAGGACGAAAGCGGACGCATCTGGACGTTTGTCGGGCTGGGCGTAGCCATTGTGGTGATCGTGGTGGCCGTGCTGGCGGTCATTGGCCGCAGCGGCCGTACCGGGCCTCGACAGCCTCCCGCTTATGCCTCTAAGCTGCAGCTCACCGATCTGAAGATGAGCGCAGCAGAGAATTTTGTGGGCGCCACGGTCACTTACCTGGACGGGAAAATCACAAATTCCGGCGATAAGACCGTTACACGCGTTACCGTGCAGGGAATCTTCACCAACAGCCTGGGGCAGGTAGTGCAGCGCGAGACACTGCCTATCCATGTCCTGACCACCAGTACTACGGGCGGCATCTATACCGACGCGGTGGACCTCAGCGTTGCTCCCCTCGCCCCTGGCCAAAGCCGCCCCTTCCGGCTCACCCTGGAGCACATTTCCGCCGACTGGAACCACGCCGCACCCGAACTGAAGATTGTGGACGTAACGACGAGGTAGTACTCAGCATTCAGCCCCGAACCCTAGTGCCGGAGTCATCCTGAGTGGCTTGAGCCACGAAGGATCTTGCGTGCAGCGGAGGAACAATGCGCGGGTGAACGGGAGATGTTTCGGGCCTGAAGGTCCTCAGCATGACGCCTGCATTGGCTGAATGCTGATTGCTACAATATCCCCATGCCCGAAACCAAGGCGGTGCGGCTGACCGAGTCGGTCAAAGCCGCGGGTTGAGCTACCAAGCTGAGTCCGGCGGCGCTGGACGCGGTGCTTGGGAAATTAGCCCGGCAACAGGATGCGAACGTGCTAGTCGGCTTCGACAAAGCCGACGACGCCGGCGTGTACCAGATCGCGCCTGATAC
>DASVBI010000722.1:0-5310 GCA_036375915.1 Terriglobales bacterium
TGCCGGAGGGTGCGGCTATAAAGGACGCAGTCGCCCCAGCCGTGCCATTGTTCCAATTGAAGTCAAACCCGAGATTGACGCCGTTCGGGCCCGGCCCGGATGCCGACGCCGGCGACCCCGACAACAACAGCATCGCTATCAGGAAATGCAATCCGCCGCACCACAGCAGCTGCTTCGGCTCCATGGAAAGCCTGGTGAGTGTCATCGTCCGAATCCCTCGTCTCCATCATTTGTGCAATGTCTTTGCACGACCTCCTTTTCTCGGAAGCCTGACATTGGCGCACTTATCGCTTTGCTTTGGAAAGATGTTGAGTGGAAAGTCTCGCGTTCGGCGCGCGAGCTTAGGGAGGCTGCCGGGCAGCAAGGCAACCTCGGAGTCCAGTCTATTGCATCAGATCGACTTGCGCAAGGAAGAATTCAAACGGCCTATTTTTAGATAGATAACCGGACCATCTGATCCAGTAAACACGCGCTCAACGCAAGGCCGTTCTTGCGGACCGCTGCACCAGCCGCCATTCTGCTCCTCAGTTATCGATGCGCCACAGCTCTGAAGGATTTCTAATTTGGACCCAACTCGGCGCGACTCTAGCGGCTTCGTCCCCCATTGTTGACGTTGAGCCAAGAAGGGAGGTGCAAGCGCTAACGGGAATCGAACCCAATAGCCGCTGGTTCAGCCCGCTCCCGTTTCCTGCGTGTCCGCTGCCTATCGCGCGTTCGCGGACGGGACCGGCTCGCAGGCCATGCGAAGTCTGTCAATCTCCCGGAACAAATCCTGGGGCTGGATGGGTTTCCGGACGTAGCCGTCCATGCCACAAGCCAGGCACTGCTCCTTGTCGCCTGGCATCGCGAGCGCGGTCAACGCAATGATGGGGACGTGAGTGCCCCTTACTTTTTCCTGTTCGCGGATCCATTTCGTCGCTTCGAAACCGTCCATCTCCGGCATCAGTCCATCCATGAGAACCACGTCGAACGACTGTTTCTCCCATGCTTCCACGGCTTCCCGTCCATTCTGTGCCAGTACCACTCGGTGCCCCCGGTTCTGCAATAACCGGCCGATCAGACGCTGGTTCACTACATTGTCTTCGGCCACCAGAAAAGAGAGAGTTTGCAATGGTTCCTGGACGGTGTGTCGAGTCACGGGAGCTCGATCTTCCACAGGCGCTGGATCGGGCGCGAGAACCTGAAGTAATACATCGCGCAACTCCAATCTTTCAAATGGTTTGCTGAGATACGTCGCGACTCCAAGTTTCCGGCACCGGTCTGCGTCTCCACGTTCGGCGTTCGATGTCAGAATGACGACCTTGGTGTGGGACAGCAATGGATCCTGGCGTATTCTTTCGACCAGATCGAATCCGTCGATCCCCGGCATATGTGCGTCGGAGAGTACCAGGGGAAGCCGGGCTCCCGATGAACGTGCGTGCTGAAGCACTTCCATCGCCAACGGTGCGTCTTCAACAACCGTGGGTATCATGTTCCAGCGCAGGACTGCATCCTTGAGAATGCGCCGGTTCGTCGCATTGTCATCCACGACCAGAATCGGAACGCCGGCGAGTTCCGATTCGCCGCGCGATGCAGCCGGTAACGCTGCATTTCCTTGTCCAACTTGAGCTGTGAAGAAAAATGTTGCACCCTGTCCGGCTTCACTCCCCACCCAGATCTTTCCACCCATCAGACCGACGAGTTGTGCCGCGATCGTCAAGCCCAGCCCGGTGCCGCCGTACTTGCGCGTGGTCGAGGAGTCAGCCTGGCAGAACGAATCGAAAATCTTCCGCTGTTTGTCAGCAGGGATTCCAATTCCGGTATCCCGGACGCTGCAGCGCAGGACGGTTCCCTCCAGGCTGGGCTCCGTCTGCACGCTAACTTCTATTTCGCCTCTTTGCGTGAATTTGATAGAGTTACCGACTAAGTTCACTAAGATCTGACGGATCCTGCCAGGATCGCCGACGAGGTTCGCCGGCACTTCCGGAGCCACGTCAAGAATGACCTCCAAACCCTTCTGCTGCGCCTTGATCGCCAGCGTCTTGACTACTTCACTCAAGCTCTTGCGCGGATCAAAGCTCACATGCTCCAACTCCAGCTTTCCGGCTTCAATCTTGGAAAAATCCAGAATGTCGTCGAGCAACACCAAGAGGGCATCCGCCGATCCCTTGACCATGTGCAGGTACTCGGCCTGTTCAGGAGTCAGTTCTGTGTCCAGAGCAAGATCGGTCATTCCGATGATGCCATTCATGGGTGTGCGGATTTCGTGGCTCATGTTGGCCAGAAACGCAGATTTGGCCCGCATGGAGATAAGCGCTTGATCGCGAGCCTGGATCAGGTCTTCCTTCTGGAGGCTAAGCCGGCGGCTCTGATCTTCAATACGTTCCTGCGCCGCGGTCAGCGCGTCCAGCATATTGTTCAGGGACGACGCCAGGTTTCCGATCTCGTCGGTGCCCAGCCCCGGTGAGCGAGCCTCGAGATCTCCCCCAGCCCGGCGAATCATCACTTGGTCTAGGGTGTGAATCGGGGTCAAAATGAAGCGCCGCAGGATGCCAACCGTCACGGCGAGCAGAGCGAGCAGAGTTGTGAGCGTCACGCCGGCCATGTATCGCGCGGAACGGGTTAGTTCCTCGCGCAACGGTGCCGCATCCAGGTGCACAAGCACCACGCCATCGACCGGGCGCGAACCACCTCGAAGAGTAATGAAAAGCTTCGCCCTGAATGCAAACTGCTCGAGATCGGGATGATAGTGTTCCAGGGGCCCCGTGCTTACCTTGCCCATCAGTTCCTGCGCCACGCCCTCGTGGAGAATCTCGCCAACCGGCAGACCAGCCCACGCATTGTGCGACGCGGCCACCACTCGCAAAGGCTCGCCCGCCGCCACCACCAGCAGTTTGACATCGGGATTGCCCCCCAGAAAGTTGATCATTCTGGTGAACTCCGGGGAGTCGCCCAGAACCTCTCCCGCCCCCTGGACGGCCTCAATCAAAACTTCAGCCCGCTGCGTTTCCTCCTTATCCAGGCGCTGCGAGGTGCTGCTGTCAAGGATAAGGATGATGGCCCCGACCGTGATGAGCGCAAAAAGCGCGGGAGGAGCCAGTAGCTTGGCGTGCAGGGAAAGCGGGTGTCTGGAGCGCCGGTTCATCGCCGTGGCGAGATTTGCTCGCTGGTCGGCGCCAGCACATCGTCCGCGTCCGGTATTCCCCTCAGGACGCCCGTTTGCTGTAGGAAGCGTGCCGTTTTTTGCACGGTGACCTTGAGCCCGCCGTTCGCGACCAGAGCCTGTTGCTGATCGTGCGATACCACTTGAAGGCCGTTCATCGTCGCCTGAAATTCCTCCAGGCTGATCTTCTCGCGTTTGGCCATGGCTCGATAAGATTCCTCAGTATGCAAGGCCACATAGGCTAGGATGCGCTTCCAGATCTTCTGAATTTTGGCCGCGTCTTCGGGGTGCAGCTTGTCCGCGTCCACGGCCACAAGATCGACAACCTCGCCGGGTATCTGTTTACTGGTAAAGATGAGATGACCGTCTGCAGAATTTCTTCCCACCCCTACAGAGAACGGCGGATAAGTGACAGCAGCATCGACTTCACCGGAAAGATACGAACGTGCCATAGTGCTTTGATCCTTGGAAATCATAGTGACGTCTTGCAGGGATAGCCCTACTTGCTCCAATGCCCTGCCGAGCACAAAAATCCCCATCGATCCACCTTCAACACCTACCCGGCGGCCTTTAAGGCCGGCGACGTCCGGGATATTGTGTTTAGCCACGATAAAATCCGCGCCGTTGGAGAAATCGACAACCAGCAGCACCTGAGGACGCCGGCGCGTATTCTCGCGAGCCATGAGAACTTCCACCAGGCTGCTGGCCATCGCATCCACCTGTCCGCGCTCGAATCCGCGTCGCAGGTCGGTGAGCGAGCTATACTCTACGAGTTCAACGGGCAGGCCTTCTTCTTCGAAATATTTCTTGTCCTGCGCCATGAAGATAAATTCGGTGGTGGCCCAGAAATTGACTCCCAATCGCAGCGGCTGCGGCGGCTTCTTAGAGGAACAGCCCCCGCCGATCAACGCGGCTAAGGTGGCTATACCGATTACACTCAGGTGGCGCATAACTTACCTTTTCATGCTGAACGTCGCCAGCATCCCCAGAGTCACGGTGTTCTGAGACTTTAAGAACTGCCCCGGCCTCTCACCAGGAAAGGTGGCCCCGTCGGACCAGTCTCTGCGAAATTCCAGGCGGGAGGCGAATCCCCGGCACAATCTCCATTCTGCGGTTAGCGTGACCTCTTTCAGACTTTGCTCCGTGCCGGTAGCAAAACCATCCGCGTCGAAGAACCACTCAACGCGGGGAGTTACGAAAAAGTTGGGAGCGGCCGAGATGTGGGCCGCAGCCCCGACTCCCGCCCACTGGTTCTTGCCGCCATCGAGCCGGCGCTCCATGCCGTAATCGAAGTTGCCGTAGAATGCTATCGGCTTCCCTGGCGTTACCACCAGCGCGGTATCGTACAGATGCCGCCAGGCCTGGTTGGTGCCGGTCTTCTCCGGACCGCCGTAGTAGGCATGCGTCCAATTCCAATGAGTCCAAGAAAAATTGGCCGTGAGGCCGACTGTCTTGCCCGTGTTGTTGTCCCGAACGTTGTTCCAGCCGTTCACCAAGTGCACACCCGCTACGACATGCTTTGCGAGCGGTATGGTTGTGCGCAATCCGAAATGATAGGCCGGTTGCGCCCAGGAGAATAGCAGCGAGCGCGAATAGTTCCAGTTTTGATCCGTGTCCAACACTTCAACGCCGGTGGAGGTGTAGAACTTTCCAAAATCCAGCTGGACGCGGCGTAAGAATGAGGGCTTCCATTTCACATATGCTTGCGGAAAATGCTCCAGTATGTGAGGCGCTGAATCAAAGCTGTTCATCAGCCTGTATGTGTTTCCCGCTCCTAGCTCCGCATGAAAACCAACCGGATCTGCTTCGCGGTCGACAGCCAGCCGCGCCAGGCTTAGGCTCCAGGCATTCGCGTCGGTATCGAACAAGAGCCACTGATTGTCTCCCGTAAACGGACGGTTTTGGTTCCAGTTGTAGTACGCGTCGATGAGCCCATCGATGCGCCACTGCTGAGCGGGAGCAAAACTGATCCCCAGGAGCGCTAAACTAAGGACTCTTATTGCGCGGCGTGTCATATAAGACTCTTCGGCAAGAAGCTTTTATGTTTAGGCACTCCCTGCAGGGGTTCGTAAGCCCAGGAATCAACTGGTTTTAGCGGGATGGGAGCGGACGGCTGGGGAGCGCCGCCGCCACGCCTGAGACGCGTATCAAAGCCCGCATGGGTGAAA
>DASVBI010000639.1:0-8527 GCA_036375915.1 Terriglobales bacterium
CAGATGCTGGCGGGAGGCAACCCCTTCATTTTTGCCACCCGGCATTACCCGGCCTATCCGCTTCCCGCCGCCATGGTCGGATTGCCCTTCTTATGGCTGAAGACGGAGATTGCGGCCGGGGCTTTCTTCGGTGTGAGCTCGGCCCTGCTGTCCTTTGGCCTGACGCGCGAGGGATACACCCGTCTGCTGATTTTTCTGGCCTATCCCTACTGGACGGCCATGCTGACGGTGCAGTGGGCGCCGCTGCTGATGGCCAGCGCCCTGTTGCCGTGGCTGCTGCCGGTCACGACCGCCAAGCCCCAGCTTGGCGCTTCTATCTTCCTGGCTTACCCGACCCGCCGCGGGATAGTGGGATGCATCGTGCTGGTGGGGCTCAGCTTGCTGCTCATGCCCCACTGGCCCCGGCAATGGTTGGCTTCCCTCGGCTTTTACGACCATTACGTTCCCCTGTTCGCGCCCGCCGGCTTGAGCCTGTTGCTGGCGGCATGGCGCCGGCAAGACCCTGATTCTCACCTCCTGCTGCTGAGCAGCGCCGCGCCCCAGCGCTGGTTCTACGACACTTTCATTCTCTGGCTCATCCCCAAGACGCGGCAAGAAATTCTGGCCACGGTGTTTCTCAGTTGGGGCGCGGGTCTCACCAGGTGGTATCACATGCCGCGTTCCTGGGATGAGGTGGGGGCCTGGGCGGTGCTGTGGATTTATGTGCCTATGCTCTCCGTTCTCCTGCTGCGGGCCACGGAGGCCGGGAGGCGCGAGAGCGAACGGCAAAAAATTTTAAGCGCGTCAATTCCGTCAGGCGATGAAGCCGCTGCCGCCGAGCACTGAACCCCCGTTATCCTCCCTGCAGAGCCGCGCACAGCGGTCAACTCAATTTTTGGTGTAAGCTAATGCGCGTTCAGGCTAGCCGTGGATATTTTCCATGAAGAACCGCAGACGCGATCCGGTCACTAGCGGCGCTGGCCGACAACGCAGCCATCAGGGACAGAAGCGGAAAAGCGGGCCGAAGGAAGCCTCCTCCGCGCGCGGGCAAATAGGGAGCCAGGAAGCTTCCGCCAAGCAGGCGCGTATAGAGTTGGCGGCCATTGTCGAATCCTCCGACGATGCCATCTTAAGCAAGGACCTGAACGGCACCATACACAGCTGGAACAAGGGGGCGGAGCGCATCTACGGCTACTCGGCGGCGGAGATGCTGGGCCGGCGCGTGTCCACATTACTGCCCCCCGATTACCCGGATGACACGCCCGCTATCATGCAGCGGCTGCGCCGGGGGGAGCGCCTGGAGCACTACGAGACCATGCGCCAGGCGAAAGATGGAAAGGTTCTGAATGTTTCGCTGACGATTTCGCCGATTCGCGATGAGAGCGGAACCATCATCGGGGCGTCAACTATTGCCCGCGACATCAGCGAGCGCAAACGTTCGGAGCGGGAGCTACGGCAGAGCCGGCAGGCCCTGCAGGAAAGCGAATTGCGTTTCCGCTCCCTGGTGCAAAACTCCTCCGACGTTATCACCATCCTCGGGGCCGATGGCAGGATTCATTACGAGAGCCCCTCCATCGAGCGCATCCTGGGCTATAAGCCCGAGAACCTGTTGGGAAAAAACGTTTTTGAATTTGTGCACCCTGACGACCGGCCACGGATAGAGGCGATTTTTCGGGAGCATTTGCCGCTCCCGGGTTCCATCAATCCCATCGAGTTGCGCTTCCGGCATAACGACGGCAGTTGGCGCACCCTGGAGGCTACCGCCAATAACCTGCTGCACGAACCAGGGGTGGCGGGCATTGTGGTCAACTCCCGCGACATAAGCGAGCGCAAGCGCACCGAAGACGTGCTGCATGCCACGGAAAAACTGGCCACCACGGGACGGCTGGCGGCCGCCATCGCGCACGAAATCAACAATCCCCTGGAAGGCGTAACCAATCTGCTTTACCTGCTGGAGAACCACGCATCGCTCGATGCCACAGCCCGGCGCTACGCCCGCATGGCGCAGGAAGAAGTGGCGCGCGTGGCCCGCATTGCCCGTCAGACCCTCGCCTTCTATCGCGAACCCACCGTGCCGGTCGAGGTGGATGTTGGAGAATTGCTGGAGAGCCTGCTGGAACTTTACGCGCACAAATTGCATACCCGTAGAGTCGGCCTGGAGAAACGGCTGCAGACGGCAGCTCCCATCACGGCTTCACCGGGCGAAGTCCGGCAGGTGCTCTCCAACCTGGTGGGCAATGCTCTGGACGCTGTCGCGGAAGGGGGAGCCATCAAGGTGCATGTGTTCCAATCCCGCGATTGGCGCCACCCCTGGCAGCAGGGAGTACGCATTACCGTTGCCGACAATGGCCACGGCATTCGCCAAGAACATCGGCGCAGTATTTTTGATCCCTTCTTCACCACCAAGGGTGAAAAAGGAACCGGGCTGGGGCTGTGGGTCAGTCACGGCATCGTGCAGAAGTACGGAGGAAGTATTCACGTGCACAGCAGTGTGCGCGCCGGCCTTAGCGGCACCTGCTTCTCTGTGTTCTTTCCCTACTTAATGGCTGCCGAAAGCCCGCGCAAGCCGGTGAGCCGGGTGCGATCGAAGGCGTGAGGGAATTGAAGAGCCATTGACGATTTGCAGATTGACGACTGACGATTTTTTGAAAAGCTCCCACCGCTCGGGAGCAAATTCCGCCCTATCGGATTCAGCCAGCGAAGAACCCCAAATGGATCTGCAGAGTCTGAGCGCTCAAGACTGATGGTTGAGTGCTGATTCGGGTCAAATAGCCACAATTACGGTCGGCCATAGACTGCGGGCACATTTACCCTCAGCCCTGCCAACAGTAACCTACCAACTCCGGCGCGAACTCCCCTGGCCTGGGTTCCCCATTGGAGCAAAGCCTAAAGATGGCAGAGGCGTTCGACCAACTATTACTGCCAGAACGCAAGCTGAACTGGCGCACGCTGGGCACAAGCTTTGTGGCTCAAAGCGTGCTGGTTCTGTTCCTGGTGGAAGCCGGTCTGCTGCATCCGGAGAGGCTGGCAATCGCCACACAACACTTGACTTACACGCCTTTGGTGGAGAAGACGGTACCACCGCAAAGGCGGGAGCCACGGCTCAAAATGCACTTGCTGCCGGCGCCTCCGGTGAGCTCAAGCCTGCGCGTGCCGCGTGAAATGGAGGGGCGCGCGCCCAAGGCGGCAGCCCTGGTGGCGCCCAAGATGGTGTTCGCCGCGCCCAGATTATCACCCGCCCTGGTGCGGCCAGGCGGAGCCATGCCCGCCATTGTGCACACCGGGAGCTTCGCGGGCAGTTCCGCCACACCCACCCTCGTGCGTCCGGTGGAGAAGGTGCAAACCGGCGGATTTGGCGATCCCAACGGCGTGACCGCGCAAGGGAAAGGCCAGGGAAAGCTGGTGATGGCGAAAATGGGCGCATTCGACATGCCCGCAGGAGCGGGTAGCGGCAATGGGGCGGGGGGCGCGCGAGGGGCGCGCGGAAGCGTAGCCAGCGCCGGCTTCGGCGATGGCGTGGCCACTTCCGGAAGCGGAGACGGCCGCAGCGGCGGCAGAGGCAACGTGCACGCCGGCGGTTTCGGCGATATTGCGACCCAGCCTTCGGGCCCGCAGCAGCGGGCGGTGGTGAGCGCCCCGGCGACAACTCGGGTTGAAATTCTCTCCAAACCCAAGCCGGTTTACACGGAAGAAGCCAGGCGCCTGGGATTGCAGGGCGAAGTCCTGGTGCAGGTGCTGTTTGGAGCCAACGGCCAGGCGCACGTGCTGGGGGTGGTGCGGGGCTTGGGCCACGGGCTGGATGAGGCGGCGGTGAACGCTTCCAACCAGATTCGCTTCAAGCCAGCACAACAGAATGGGCGGCCGGTGGATTCCACGGCGGTGGTCCACGTGGTGTTCGAGCTGGCGTACTGAAAGAGGATGAAGATGATGCGACGGACAAGATGGATTCTGGCGGCGGTGCTGGCCTGCGGCTGCGGCGTGTTTTCCCAGGAGAAACCCCCGGTGCCGGCAGCAGCGGTAACCATGGACCAGGTAGTGGACCGGGTGGTGGCCAGCGAGCAGACCGTGGTGAAGAATCTCGACAGCTACAGCCCCGTGGTGGAGACATATTTTCAGGCCATGAAGCCGGACCCGCAGCTGGGCATGGCGCCGGCGGGAGACAAGTACTTCCTGGGCCGGCTGGACCTGATGCACGGCAATGAGGCCAGCTACCTGGGCACGCCCTCGCGGCTGAAGCGGTTTCTGGGCACGCTGACGGAGACCTACTCTTTGCGGCTGAATCCGGCGGGATTTGCCTGGATGATTTATGCGGACCGCGATGAGTTTGACCGGCAACATTACGACTTCCGCTATGTGCGACGCGAATTTCTAGGCGACCTGCGCTGCCTGGTATTCGACGTGCAGCCCAAAAAGAAGACCGGCGACGGCCGCTTCATCGGGCGCATCTGGGTGGAAGACCAGAGCTATAACATCGTCCGCCTGAACGGGACATATTCCAATAATGGAAATGGAAAGTACTACTTTCACTTTGACAGCTGGCGGCTGAATCTGCAGCCCGGACTCTGGCTGCCCGCCTACGTGTACAGCGAAGAAAGCGACATGCACTACGGGGTGGGACGGGCGACCAGCTTCAAGGCGCAGACCCGGCTCTGGGGCTACAACCTGAAGCACGCGTCGCACCAATCGGAGCTCACGCAGCTGACCGTGGATTCTCCGGAGGTGCAGGACCAGAGCGCGGCGGCGCAGGATGCCACTCCGGTGCAGAGCGAACGGCTGTGGGAACAGCAGGCGGAAAATAACGTGGTGGAACGTCTGCAGCAGGCCGGGCTGCTGGCGCCGCGAGGCGAAGTGGACACGGTACTGGAAACGGTGATCAACAACCTGGTGGTCACCAACAACATCAACCTGCCCTGGCCGGTGCACTGCCGGGTAATGCTGACCGAACCGCTGGAAACGTTTCACGTGGGACACACCATCGTGATCAGCCGGGGACTGCTGGATGTACTGCCCGACGAAGCCAGCCTGGCCATGGTGCTGAGCCACGAACTGGGCCACATCGTGCTCGGGCACCAAACGGACACCAAATTCGCCTTCCTTGACCGCATGCTGTTTTCCGACCAGTACACCTATCAGCAGCTGGGATTTGCCCACAATGCGGCCGACGAGGCGGCGGCCGACAAACAAGCGATGGAGTTGCTGCAGAACTCGCCTTACAAGAGCAAATTGGCAGGCGCCGGGTTGTTTCTGAAGGCGTTGCAGGCGCGCTCAGGGGTGTTGCCGGCGCTGCTTACTCCGCACCTGGGGAACCCGCTGGCAACGCGCGACCGGATACTGCGCATGCCGGAACTGATGACTTCGGCGCCGGCATTGGAGATGAGCAAGCTGGAGCAGGTGCCGGCACTGCCCCTGGGCGGACGGATCAGGGTGGACCCGTGGAGCGACCAGGCGGAACTGGTGAAATCACCGTCCGTACCCCTGGCGTCGGCGCGGGAAAAAATGATTTTCGAAGTCACACCGGTATTTCCTCACCTGGCACGGCAGGCGGAGGTTGGCGAGGTTAAAAGCCCGCCGCCAACGCCGGTGCAGCCAGGCAACACGACACCGACGGGGCCAGTTAATCCCCAACCATAATTTTCAATCCAAGTTGCAGTAAGCGGAGCCGGGAGCGGGCCTGGAGTGAGGCCTCCCGGCTTTTGCTATTTCAGGGAAGCAGGCCAGCCGGGCGGGCAGAACGGAGCCATGCTGCTGCCGAAACCGGGCTTTACACTTTTTTACAGTCCTCCGGGCACGCTCCGACATCCATAGGTAAGTAAGTGATTACATGCGGGCGGCGGCTAAAACACGGCGACAGCAGATTCTGGCGGCTGCTATGCGCCTGTTTTCACGGCAAGGCTTCGAGGGAGCCACAACCCGGGCAATTGCCCGGTTGGCGGGGGTGAACGAAGCTATCATTTTCCGGCATTTTACGTCTAAGGAAAAGCTGTACTGGGCGGTGGTAGCGGAACAGATGCAGCAGAGGGGCCCTGCTGAGCGGTTGAAGCAAACACTGCGCTCGTCGCGCAACACGCGGCAAACGATGGCGGAAGCGGCGGAAGATCTGCTGACCCGGGACGAGCAGGATGTAGCCCTGACCCGCCTGCTGCTGTTCAGCGCGCTTCGTCCTGGCGAACTGTCACAACAATTCTTTCGTCGTGACCCAGGGGAGTCCTTGAACCTGGTCTCGGAGTACATTCGCGAAGGAGTGGCGAGGGGAACGCTGCGGAAGATAGACCCGGTAATTGGGGCGCGCGCCTTCATAGGAATGGTGGTTTACCACAACCTGTTACAGGAACTTTTCGGCAGCCCCAAGCATCAAAAATACGATCCCTGCGAGCTAGGGCAGCAACTCGCCGACATATGGCTGAAGGGTGTTTCCGCCGGCACCGCAACGCAGCCCCGCTCCAGCGCTTCGGGAAAGCGCGAGCCGGGGGTTGCGCGAAACGGACGCGGCGGCGCTGCTCAGCGGTCGCCAAACCGCGCTATCACGGCCTGAGAAAAATGAAACCTGCAAACCTAATTGTCGGTGTGACACTCCTGCTGGCGGCGACAGCCTTTCTTGCCGCTTGCAGCGGGGGCAACGCGCAGCAGAAAACAGCCCGCCCTTCCTTTCCTCCGGCTCCGGTGACGGTGGCGGTGGCGGAACAAACGCCCATCCCCATTGAATTGACCGCCATTGGAAACGCCCAGTCCTTCCGGACGGTGCAGGTAAAATCCATGGTGGACGGCCAGATTGAGCGCGTGCTGTTCAAGCAAGGCGATGAGGTTCGCGCCGGCCAAATGCTGTTTCAACTGGACAAGCGGCCGTTTCAGGCGGCGCTTGACCAGGCCTTAGGCAAGCTGGGCCAGGACCAGGCCACAGCCGCCAATGCCAAGGCGCAGGCAGCTCGCGACGATGCACTTCTGAAGGCCGGGGTTCTGGCGCCTCAGGACGCGCAGGCGCAGGAGGCGCAGGCGGCGGCCTATGCGGCCGCGGTGCAGGCGGACAAAGCCGCGGTGGAAACGGCGCGAGTGAACTTGGGCTACACCAATATCCGCGCCCCCATCGGCGGGCGCGCGGGCGCCATTCTGGTGAACCTGGGCAACCTGGTGAAAGCCAACGATACCAACCCGTTAACCACCATCAACCAGATCCGGCCCATTTACGTGGCGTTCAATATTCCCGAGGCGCAACTTCCCGCGGTGCGGGCGCGGGCGCAGGCCGGGTTGCGGGTGCAGGCCCTGGTGCCCAACGATTCCAAGCCGGAAGTGGGGATTCTAAGCTTCATTGATAACAGCGTGGATCAGACCACGGGCACCATCAAGCTCATGGGCACATTCCGCAACCAGGACCAAAAACTCTGGCCGGGGGAGTTCTTCAATGTGCGCCTGGTGCTGGGCACCGACGCCCACGCCATCGTGGTGCCGGCTGCGGCGCTACAGACTGGGGAAAATGGCGGTAAATACATATATGTAGTGCAAGCCGACGGCACGGCCGTAATGCAAGCGGTGAAATCCACGCGCACTTACCGCCAACTGGCGGTGATTGACGACGGCATCAAGCCGGAGCAGCGGGTGATTGTGGATGGCCAATACCGGGTCATCCCCAACAGCAAGGTTGAGGTTGTGCGCACGGTTCCGGTCACACCGGGGTCGAAGCAAGTGGCGGAAAACGGGAGCGCCGCCGGAGAACCGCAGTGACTGGTCTGTTTATTCGCCGCCCCATCATGACCACGCTGCTGATGGTGGCGATCGTCATATTTGGCGTCTTCGCCTACCTGGCTTTGCCGGTGAGCGACTTGCCGAACGTGGATTTTCCCACCATCCAGGTGAATGCCGGCCTGCCGGGAGCGAGCCCGGAGACGATGGCCTCGTCGGTGGCTACCCCGCTGGAACGGCAGTTCACCACCATTTCCGGCATCACCCAGATGACCTCCAGCAGCCAGCAGGGGTCAACCAGCATCACCATTCAGTTTGACCTGTCGCGCAACCTGGATGGAGCGGCGGTAGACGTGCAGTCGGCGATTGCCGCGGCGGAAGGCCAACTGCCGCCCAACATGCCCACCCCGCCCACGTTCCGCAAGGTGAATCCGGCGGAGTCCCCCATCCTGTATCTGGCCCTGACCTCTCCCGCCATGCCCATTTACCAGGTGGACGACGCGGCTGAGACCACCATGGGCCAGCAGCTCTCCATGATTCCGGGAGTGGCGCAGGTGCAGGTGTTTGGCGCCTCCAAGTACGCGGTGCGGGTGAACGTGGATCCCAACAAAATGGCAGCGCAACAGATTGGAATCAACGACGTCGCGCAAGCCATCCAAGCCGGCAACACCAACCTCCCCGTAGGCAGTATTTACGCCGCGAGCAAGACCTACACCCTGCAGTCGAACGGGCAACTGCTCAACGCCGCCCAGTTCCAGCCCCTGATTGTGGCTTACCGCAATGGCGCGCCGGTGCGGCTGGACCAGATTGCGACCGTGGAAAACGGGGTGGAGAACCAGTTCGTCAAAGGCGCCCTGAATAACCAGCGGGCCGT
>DASVBI010000442.1:0-5592 GCA_036375915.1 Terriglobales bacterium
CCACGTCATAGCTCAGCTCCGCCACGGGCTGGTGGTAGGTGAAATCCAGTGGTCCGAGTGGCTGCAGCGGGTTAAGCAAGGTCGTAGTGCCGTTCACGCTGGTGAGGCCGTAGCCCACTTTGGCGGTAACTTGTTTCACCGGCTTGACCATCAGGTTAGCCATGAAGTAATGCGTGTGGTTCACATAGCTGGAGAGTATGTGGTCGGGATTGTTATTATCCGCCGCATCAAAAGTTGGACACCCGTCCACGACCGTGCCCACGGGGATGACGGTATCGCTGAAGTTGAAACAGATCAGCGCCTGCTGCAAGGCATTGGTATAGTTGTAGCTCACATCGAATCCGACGCGTTCTTTGGGCAGCAGCGAGGCCACAAAACCAACGTTGCGGTAGTGCTGCTTGAACTGCGTGTCGGACTCACCATTGCGGCTTTCCCAGATATTCAGACTTCCGGCAAGGTTGGCCCAGTGCACCGGGCGGTAACTTGTGCGCGCGCGATAGTTCTGCCGCTGCCGCGGGCTGATGCGGGTAATGAAATTGTCCGCCGTGCTTAATTCGGCTTCCAGGTTGATGCGCAACGATGACGTTGGCCGGAACCACACGCCAGCTACGGGCCCGAACTCGTTCACGGTGATGGTATCGCCTTCGAATTCCGGCAGGCCAGCCTCAGGATCGGGAACGCTTTCCGGCTCCGCCTTGAACACACGGCGGTGCCGCAGGCGGAAACCGACGTGCACCCCGAAGTGCTTCGATGCCAGGTATTCCACCTGGGTGAGGTTGAGAAAGGACTTCTGCCCGAGGAAGTTACCGATTAAAGCGGTAGTGGTTTCTGTGGGACCAAGCGGACTGAGCAGGGTTGCCCGTGCGCCAGCCCCAACCGTCGCTGTGGCCAGCGAGTTCCAGGTGCCCGGGATGTGCCAGTTGTCGTAGCGGAAATTGTCACTCAGATTAAGCTTGCTGGTCAGCTCAACAGTGGCGCCAAGATCGGCAGTCGCGGCAATCCGTCGCACGGACGCGGGCCCGGAAAATGTGAACTGCCGTTCATTGGTACGTGTCACCAGGCCATCGAAGAATTCGGCGTAGGGCGAGTTCAGGTCGGCTGAACTGTAAGTGCCGCGAGCCACCAGATTGACGCGCTTGAAATAAGTGGATTGCAAGCTCAGAGATTCTGTCGGCGTGCTGGTGCGAACCCGCTGGTTGCGGGTGTACGCAAAGTAGCCGTTACAACGAGGATTGACTGAACCATTTCTGAAAACCGGCGTACAAGGCTGGCCGGCATCGGAATTGATCGGCAGGCCAAGAGAAACGGGCGTGCCATCGGGCAGCAGGAACACGTTAAACGGGTTCAAAGCGTAATCCGTGTCATTCCTGCCATATTCCAGGAACTGGTCATAGCTGATGTTGGTTTTCGACAACATCTTGAAATCTACGCCGAAGTGGTAGTCGTTCTGGGTGACATTCCAAGCCTGGTCCAGGAGTGGATCGGTGCCTTCATGGAAGCTCGAGAAGGAGGGGCCCTCCGACCGATTGCGGGTATAGCCGAGTCGTAGTGAGACCTTCGACTGCGGCATCAGTGTCAAGCTGGTATCGTACATGCGCCGCCGGATCTGCATTTCATGCGGAGAAAATCCGACTGGAAGGTTGGGGTTCGACGTGGGAGGATTCAACGGGTTTGCCAGCAGATCATAATCAAAGAAATTCTGATCACGCCGGAAGAGGAAGCTGAAGTCGTACCATTTGTTCTTCGAGACGCCTATTCGTCCGGCGTTTTCCGGCTCACCCCCCCACCCGAAGCTGCTTACGTTCAGATCGTCGAACAATACGCCTGCGTTGTTCAGCGAGTGCATGGAGAGCGTCTGATCGAGAAAGCGGGGGCCCTCGTGCTGGTTGATGAAGGTGTCGAACATCGAGCCGCTGCCCTTAACGTCGCTGAAGCGGTAGCCCAGCTCAATGCTCTGCTCGACGTGGTAGTCGCTGAGATCTTTCCCTTCCGCGGCAGCGGCGTCCGTTGGAGCTGTTTTAGTCGGGCCAGCTTGTGCCAGGGCCCAGGAAGGGGCAAGCAGGACGGCCACAAGTAGCCACACGCTCTTTGTCATAAACCACTCCTTACGGTCCGGGCCGCGTGCTTGCTGCACCGGCCCCCCAGCGAAAGTGTCTGCAGGTCTACTCTTCTGATCATCGGAGCTCCTTGCTTCTTCTAGGGCTTGAAGAAGACCTCACTGAAATTGGAGCCGTGAATAAACGCATGGCACATGGTGCAGGCCTGGTACTTCTGGGCCTGGTTGTGGGCCGGGCCGATGGGCGGTTGCGAGGGCACGTTGCTCATCGCCAGGGTGTGGCACTGCAAGCAGAGCAGGTTGACCTGGCTCACTCTCAGCAGACGAGGATTGGTTGAGCCGTGCGGCGTGTGACAACTGGTGCAGCCTTCCGTCTCCACCGGCAGATGCTCGTAAACAAACGGTCCCTTCTTCTCGGTGTGGCACTTGAAACAGACTTGATCCTGGGCCGCGGTGGCACGCAACTGCTTAGGCAGGAACCCTCCGTGCTCGTTGTGGCAATCAATGCACTGCACCAATCCCTGGTTTACACGATGCCGGTAGGGGCGGCTGAATTCGGCCTTGACCTCGGTGTGGCACTGGTAGCAAAGCTGCGGCTGCTTCTCCACCAGCAACGCTTTTTCCGTCTTGGCATGGTGCGGCGAATGGCAACTGATACAGCCAATGTCATTGCTGGCATGCGCCGAACGGGTGAAGTTGGCATGCTCGTTGCCGTAGGTGTGACAGCTAAGGCAACGCTTGTTCGCCTCCGCCATGCTCAGGTTCTGGAACACGATGATCTTGCTTTTATCGCCTCCCCCTTCCACGTGTGCGGCCCCCGGACCGTGGCAGGCTTCGCAATTCATTCCTTTGCCCGGGGCGCCGGGCTGAAATCCCATCTTGTAGTGGGGCGTTCGTTCCGTCGCCTTGTAGATGTCTTCGTGGCACCCCTTGCAGGTTTCAGAACCCACGTACCCAGAGTCTTTGGTTTGGCTTGCCGCTCCGGTCTGCGCCGCGCTTTGCTCCACATTTCGCGCCTGCACAGGACTCGCAGCTAGGAGCAGGAAGGGGACAAACAGGAAAGGCAGCTTACCGATTCGGAAATGCATGCTTCCCTCCGCAGGATATGGACTTCAGATTGCGAGAGGGGCCCTGGAACCCATGACCGGTTTGGCGGGGCAAATCAGACTGCCGGCCAGCAGAAACAGCACAGCCGTGCTACCTGGCTTGCGGCGACTCCAAGCCTGAACTGAGTTCCCGTTCCCGGGAAGCGTACGGCACACCCCGGCTCCCAATCTGTGACCGCCGTCACACTGGGAGTAACACGAACGGTTCAGACCAGCACGTCAGCCCTGCTGATCAGCTGTCCGACACATGGATACGTCAGCTTTCTGGCGCTTTGGATTCGACGGAAAAGCCGACGCAGGCCTTCACAGCAGAGAATAATGCGCGCTCTCGCGCCAACCTCTGCCCGGACAATCCGGCGTGCTGAAAGCAAAAGTAGCACAAGAGATGTCAATAGATACCAGGCACGATACAAAAATTGTGGAAATTCCGTATTGTGGAAATCGTGAGTTACTGCTGCCGGAGTGCGTCGCGGCGAACTTCTTCGCTCACCGCCATACCCAGGGCGAAGCTGGCGACCAGCAGAACCAGCCATCCTCCCAGCTGCTTCAAGCCCGGCCCACCCTGGATCCATTCCATGGAGGCGCGCATGGCCCAGACCGCGGCTGCAAACGCCGCCAGCAGGCGCAGGAACTTGATCCAGGATCTGTGCAATCTCTCCGCCATGAAAGCTCTGCCTTTTTCAGTAAACACTTTCCCGCTGGATGGCGCACATTACGTTTGTTGGTTCCGGCTATTGACCCGCTGGGTACATGGGCGGCACCCGGGAAGAGGCGCAGGATCGGGAAAAGGCGCGGGCGAAGTAGCTATGTATGTCTGCCGGCGGCCACCGGCATTCCAAGCGTAAGGGACTTCGGCCAGTTGGGATTGGCCTAGTTTATCAGCAACCGAGGACAGCGTACGTATAGACCCGGCGGGTGGCGTGGAGGTGGATGAGAACAAAACCCCACATGATTGCGCTTCGAATACCACGGGCATCTTTTCGGCCGCAAACAATGTAAGGAATCGAGCGCAACCCACAGCATTACGTCAGCCCACCAGCGGCCTGAGCAAAGCGTAAGTGCCGGGCGGGCTGAGGACTCAAAAATGGCCTCTTCAGCCCCGGCGCTTCGGGCAGGGGCCGCGTTAGCCTTCAGTAATTTGACCCCCGGGGTGGAGCCGGGGTGTCATAGGGGCGCATGGCGTCACGTCCTGAGCCACGTTTTTCTGCGCGGTTACGCGTGCGGGTCCGCGGCATAGACTCGTTTGGCCATCCTTTTCAACAAGATGCGTACACCCGGGACATCAGCCGCCGGGGCGCCCGCCTGGACGGCACTCCCTGCGTAATCGATACAACCGCTGTAATTGAAGTACAGCACCGGGGCCGGCGCGCCCGCTACCGCGTGGTCTGGATCGGCGGTTACGGAACCGCCCTGCACGCCCAGGCCGGGCTGCAATGCCTGGAGCCGGAGGAATGCATCTGGGGACACCTGCCTTCGCCCTCCACTCCCATGACCGTGAATCCGTAACTGTGCTCCGGGCCGCGGTTCGCCTCAACTCCCAAATCAGCCTGTAAATCCATTTGTTACTATGGCGGGCTCACAAACTGCGTGAGTCCGGAGGATGAATGCCGGCAGTCACACGGCGGCGGTCCCACTCCCAGGAGTGGTATGAGCGCGCGCAGAAATATCTGATTGAAGGTGTCAATTCGCCGTCACGTGGCAGCGCGGTCTATACCTCCGGTCCCATCGTGCTGGAACGCGGCCAGGGTTCGCAGGTCTGGGATGTTGATGGCAACCAGTACACCGACTTCATGATGTCCTTCGGCGCGCTCATCCATGGGCACGCCCATCGGGCGATTGTGGATGCGGTGTATCAGGGCATGGCAGAAGGATCGCATTTCGCCGCAGCCACACCCACGGAATTGGACGCGGCCGAACGTTTCTGCCGCATGGTGCCCTCCGCCGAAGCGGTGCGCTTCACCAATACAGGCACCGAAGCCACCATGCTGGCCTTGCGCCTGGCCCGCGGCTTCACCGGGCGCAACAAGTTCCTCAAGTTCGAAGGCCACTACCACGGCTGGTACGATCCCTACCTGCTGAACGCGCACGGCCATCCTCTGCAACAACTGGGCACGCCCGAGAAGCCGGCACGTATTCCCGATTCGCAAGGCATTCCTGCGGCTGTATTTGACGATGTTGTAATTGCGCCCTGGAACGATGTTGCCCACCTCGAGCGGGTGATGCGGGAGCACGGCGACGAACTGGCCGCCGTGATTACCGAGCCCATCATGGCCAACATGGGCTGCATACCGCCGCGCGAGGGCTATTTGCAGCGACTGGGCGAACTGGCACACCAGTACGGTGCGCTCTTCATACTCGACGAAGTCGTGACCGGGTTCCGCTATGCATCAGGCGGCATTCAGGAATTGTGGGGCCTCAAGCCTGACCTGA
>DASVBI010000761.1:0-3066 GCA_036375915.1 Terriglobales bacterium
CCAGTTCAATCAAACCGAAGAGGTCCTGGGCACTGGGTCTGAGCAGATTCTATCACGCGAGCCGCAACCGACCGCCGCTTTGTCTTTACTTTTCAAGGGTCTGAAGCCGTTTCCGCTCTGATCCAAGGGCAATGAAAAGCAGTGCGGCATCTTAGTTCGCCTGCCGGCAGCGTCCATAGCCTACGAGGCAGGGAGCGGCTTACCTGACATGGAGCTCTGGAATCGCTGCTTCCAGGCAGGGTTTTGCCACATGGTTGGCATCGAAAGTGTGGACGCCTAGGAGGAGCATCGTGCCTGAAACGGAGCGGCGAAACATCGCAGCCAAGCAGCCCTCGCCCTGGAACCTGGGCGGGCTCACGGTACGCCAGTTGAGCCTGCGGGTGTGGCACGGCATTAATGACGATGATGTGCTTGGCCGCGCTGGCCAGATCGCCTACGGATTCCTGTTCGCGGTTTTTCCACTGTTCATTTTTCTGCTGGCGCTGCTGGGCATCGTGGTGGGCTCGCATTCAGCCCTCCAGCAGCACCTTGTTCAAGAGTTGACTGACGCTATGCCGCCGGCTGCGGCACAGATGGTGCAGCACGTGGTCGCGGAGACCGCCCGCACCAGCGGCGGCGGCAAGCTGTCATTCGGCTTAGTCCTTACGCTTATCGCCGCCACTTCCGCCATGACCAACGTGATGGATACCCTGAACGCCGCCTACAACGTGCGGGAAGGGCGATCGTTCCTCAGGTTCAGGGCGATTGCCGTCGGCCTGACCGTCGCCATTGGCATTCTCATGGTGATTGCCCTCACGATTGTGCTGTACGGCAATGGCATCGCCAACAAAGTCGGCTCTCTTGTCGGCTTGAGCGGCGTCGCCACTTGGGCATGGAAGATAACCCAGTGGCCGGTCGCGGTCTTCTTCGTTCTGCTTTCCTTCGCATTGATCTACTACTTCGGTCCGGACGTGGAGTTTCCGGTATGGCACTGGATAAGTCCGGGCGCGGTCGCGGGTGTGTTCCTGTGGGCAGTGGTCTCCTTCGGCTTACGCGTCTATCTCCATTTCTTTAATACCTACGCTAAGACCTACGGTTCTCTGGGCGCGGTGATGATCCTGTTGTTGTGGTTCTACGTAACCGGGGTGGCGATTCTCATCGGCGGCGAGGTCAATGCCGAAATTGAAAACGCCGCCGCCAGGCGCGGCGTGCCCGACGCCAAGGAAAAAGGAGAAAAGAAACCAGGCACTAAGCCCGAGCCTCGCGCCGCGTAACAAAGGTATGGGCTCACTGGCTATCTAGCTGTATACCGCGTCATCCAGTCGGCCAAAAAGCTAGCCAGCCAGAAAGCTATTCAGCTAGTCAGCTAACGACCAACGAGGAACGAGCCGCCAGTGTTAGTATCCCCCTGAATGCCCCTCCTCGAAGCCCGCGACCTGGTCAAAGTCTTCCCTCTGGGAGAATCCATCTTCGGCGGCGGAGCCCAGGGAGAAGTGCGCGCGGTAGATGGGGTATCGCTGGATATTGCGGCGGGCGAAACCCTGGGCGTGGTGGGCGAATCGGGCTCAGGCAAGAGCACGCTGGGCCGGCTCATCCTGCGTCTGATCGAGCCCACTTCCGGCAGCGTGCGCTTCGCCGGGCAGGACGTGCTGCGGGCCGGCGGCGCGGATTTGCGGCGGCTGCGCCGCGACATGCAGATCATTTTCCAGGACCCCTTTGGCTCGCTCGACCCCCGCATGCGGGTGGGTGAAATCATCGCCGAGCCGCTGCTGGTGCACCACAACACCGGCGGTCGCGAGCGCCGCCAGCGGGTCAACGAATTGCTGCGCGCCGTGGGTTTGGAGGAATCGGCAGCCGAGCGCCATCCCCACGAATTCAGCGGCGGACAACGCCAGCGGGTCGGCATCGCCCGCGCCCTGGCGCTCCGCCCTAAGTTCATCGTGGCCGACGAGCCGGTTTCGGCGCTCGACGTCAGCGTAGGCGCGCAGATCGTCAACTTGCTGGCGCGCTTGCAGCGCGAATTCGGCCTCACCTATCTCTTTATTTCCCATTCCATGCCGGTGGTGCGCTACCTGGCTACGCGCATTGCGGTGATGTATCGGGGCAAAATCGTCGAAAGCGGTCCCACCGAGCAGATCATTACCCGCCCGGCGCACCCATACACCCGCAGCCTGCTGGAAGCCACGCCGGAAATGGATATTTCAGCTTCTCAGCCCCGGATGGGGCGGTATGGTAAAGCCCAGGACGGGAGTCCTTGGTAAGCGACGAACTCTGGTTCGAGTCCCGGAGGGACGGCCCGCCCGGGCTCTGGCGACGTCGTTCCCACGGCACGACCCCAATGGACTGAGTGCTAGACGGCTGACTGCTTGCTCGTTGCTCTCCCCAGCAGTCACTCGTTACAATCCCAGCTTCTCGCGGAAGAAGCACTGCTCATGAGTTCCATGCCTGCCGCGGCCCCGCAACCCGCGCCGTCCCCATTGTCGGAAGCGCAACGCCTGCTCAACACCTTCGTTGCGCCCAGCAGGACCTTCAGCGACCTGCGGCGCGACTCCCGCTGGTGGGTGCCCTGGCTGGTGATCGCTATCGCTTCGGTGGCCTTCATTGTTGTAGTTGACCAGAAGGTGGGCTTCGACCAGGTCGCGCACAATGTCATCGCCAGCTCTTCGCGGGTGGAGCAGATCGAGCAACTGCCGCCCGACCAGCGCGCCCAGCGCTATGAAAGTGTCGCCAGGTTTACCCGCATCATGGCCTATGCCAGCCCGCTGACTGGCCTCCTGATTTACCTGATTATCGCCGCCGTGCTCATGGGAACCTTCCGCTTTGGCGCCAGCGCGGATATAGGATTCAAAACTTCGCTGGCCATCGTCATGTATAGCGTCCTGCCCTTTGTGATCGCCGCTTTGCTGGGCATCCTTTCCCTCAGCGCCGGGGCCAATCCTGAAGCCTTCAACATTAATAATCCGGTGGCCAGCAATCCCGCTTATTTCATGGATATGGCCGGCAACAAGTTTTTCTACAACCTGGCTACCACGCTGGACGTGTTCACCATTTGGAGCCTGGTGCTGATGGCCATCGGCTTTGCCCGCA
>DASVBI010000511.1:0-5762 GCA_036375915.1 Terriglobales bacterium
TGGGCCCGCGCAGGCGGCTCCGCGCAGCGGCGCCAAACATGCTCCCCTGGAGAATTTCAAATACGACATCGAGAGCTCGAAGGGCTGGTTGGGCCCGGGAGGTTCCGCCAAAGAAGCCAATGTAGAAGAGTTTCCTGTATCGGAAAGCATGGCCGGGGTTTCCATGCGTCTGAAGCCCGGAGGATTGCGGGAACTGCATTGGCACGCCGTGGCGGCGGAGTGGGCGTACGTTATCAAGGGCAATATTCGCGCCACCGTGATTGCTCCCAACGGCCAGGCGGAATCGGCCGACTTCGGACCGGGAGACGTCTGGTACTTCCCCAAGGGACACGGACATGCCCTGCAATGCCTGGGTCCGGAAGAGGCGCACTTCATCCTGGTGTTTGATGACGGCAATTTTTCCGAGTTCGGAACGTTCAGCATCACCGACTGGATCGCGCACACGCCGCCGCACGTCCTGGCCCGCAACCTGGGGTTGCCGCAGCCGGTTTACGCGACCATGCCGAAAGAAGAAGCCTATATCATTCCCGGCAAGGTGCCGCCTGCCATCCCCGAACAACCGCGCAATGGCAACCCCAACGAAAACCAGTTTCCGCACAAGTTCCGATTGGGCGCTATGCAGCCGCACAAATTCCCCGGAGGGGAGGAGCGCATCGTTTCTTCCCTGGAGTTTCCCATCCAGACCACCCTCACGGGAGTTATCCAGGACCTGAAGCCGGGCGCGCTGCGAGAGATGCACTGGCATCCCAACGCGGACGAGTGGCAGTTCTACATCGCCGGCAAGTCGAGGGTTACGATCTTTGGCGCCCACGGCCGCACCGCGACGGAGGAGTTTGCCCCCGGCCAGATAGCATTTATAAAACAGGGATTCGGCCACTTCGTGGAACAGGTTGGGAGCGAGCCCACCCGGATCCTGATCCTGTTCAACAGTCCGGTGTACCAGGAGATTTCCATTTCCGCCTGGCTGGCGGCCAATCCGCCTTCGCTAATAGCCGACAACTTCGGCTTGTCGCCAGCGCAGGTAGCGCAGTTGCCAAAAGGAGCTATCGGCATTATCGCCTGAAGGCGACCCACAGTCCGGAAGGCCAGGAGCGGAAGGAAGAACTGCCTCCAGCCATTAGGAAAAAAACCTGCTATCTGTCATCATCAGAGCTCACCTGCATTGGTTGGAGGAGAGCAAAGTTGAGCGAGACCCTGTCTAAGAAACGTCTAGTGGTGCTGGGCGCGGGCAAAATGGGCGGCATCCTGCTGCAAGCGTTCTTGAAGAGCGGAGTGGTTGCGGCTGAGAATCTGCGTGCCACGGTGGCGCACCAGGAGCGTGCCAAGGAATTGGCCCGGCGCTTGAGCATTCCGGTGACGTGCGACAACCGGGCGGGGGTGAAATCTGCGGACATTATTCTGCTGGGCGTGAAGCCCCAGGCGGTGGGCGAAGTGCTGCAGGAAATCAGGCCTGAAGTCGGTCCGGAGCAGCTGGTGATATCCGTTGCCGCCTCCGTGCCCACCGGGTATATCGAAGAGCGCTTGCCGGCCAAGGTGCCGGTGGTTCGCGCCATGCCCAATACTCCCGCCATGGTGGGAGCGGGTGTGACTGGGGTGTGCGCCGGTTCGTGCGCCACCAGCCAGCATGTGCACATGGCCTGCCGGCTGTTTGAAACCGTCGGCAAGACCGTGACCGTGGACGAAAAGCACATGGACGCGGTGACCGGGCTCTCCGCCAGCGGACCGGCCTTCATTTATATCGTTCTGGAATCGCTGGCGGAAGCGGGAGTGAAAGTCGGGTTGCCGCGCGACCTGGCCACCCTATTAGCGGCGCAAACTACGCTGGGCGCGTCTCGCGTGGTGCTGGAAACCGGCAGCCATCCCGCCCTGCTCAAGGACGCGGTGACTACGCCCGCGGGCTGCACCATTGACGGCATTCTCGAACTGGAAGAAGGCAAACTGCGGGTTACGCTGATCAAGGCGGTGGTGAAGGCGACGCAGCGGGCAAAAGAGCTGCTGTTTGCCTAGGCGTGTGAAGCTGCAACTCAAAGGCATCTGCTGCCTCAGCTTGAAGTTGGGGAACTCAACGCCGCATGCGTGAAGTGAGCCGTCCGATTTCGGCTTGGGCGCGGGGACGGTTTGGGCCCTGGACGGCTGCAAAATAGGCCAGGGCAGCCGGAACGTCGCCCCGCTGTTCGCTGGCATAGCCCAGAATCAGACTGCGTTCGTTTGGTGAAGGCAGGTTGAGCAAGGGCAGCTCCGGGGGAAGCGGAAGCGGACGTAAAGGGCGCAGGAAAGCGAGGTTTGCGGCGAATGCATCGTAGCTGAGAGCGTTGCCTTTGGGCGTGGCGTATTCCAGATAAGGTTGAGAGTCGCTGGATATATACCGGCTGCGGGGCCCTCCGCCATCAGGCAGAAAAGTGATGGCCCTGCGAAAGGAGTTGTCATACAGCATGAGCTCCCCCATTAAAGAACTCAGCGAAGCGACACCGAGCCGTTGTTCCTCCAGACGAAAATTGGCTTCGCTGTCCAGTTGTTCGGATTTGGCAAAATCGAAGGCCAGGGGAGTACGAGAGGCCAAAAGTACGCCCTGACCTGGTCCGACAAAGAAGGCCAGATGAGGAAACACGTGGGCCGCAGTGTTGAAGATGGTGAGCAGGTCAACGGTGCGCATATTGTGGAGCTGGACCCATTGCTGCAGCACCCCGCCCTGGGAGAGGTGATCACGGCATAGCTGGTAAAATTCGCGATTATAGAGGTCGGCCTCGCCACTGATCCATATAGAGCTGATCTCAACGGTGATCAGGTCGTAATCGCTGCGTGAGAGCAGGAGAAAGTTGCGACCGTCAGTGATATGGACCTTTACCCGGGAATCCGTATCTATAACCCTTCCGTTCACGTCGGGAAACCAGCGACGGGCAGCTTCCACGACGTTGGGCGCCAGTTCAGCGACCTCAATGTTCTGAAATGGAAACATAGAGACCACTCGTAAGGTATTCCCCGTTCCCAGCCCAATGACGAGAGCACGGCGATATTGACGGGCGAATATGGCGGGAATCAGGGCAAAGCGGCTCTGCGACGCCACTTCATAGCCATTGTCGCCCTGAAACTTCGCATTGGAAAGCATGATACGAACGTTTCCCGACTGTATTACGCTGGTGAGCCCGCCTTGGACATCTTCGCGGCTGTAGAGGACGCGGTCTGGTTTTTGCGTGGCTTCGAAATACACATAGGAGCCGCGGAGCAATGTCCGCACATCCCAACGGGGCAAAGCAAAACAACCGGCCAGCAGCACGGCGCAGCTGCAGGCGGATAAGCCAAGCCTTGCAGGCCGCAACATCGGAACCAGGGCCAATCCCACCACAAGTCCCAGCAGCAGGTCGCAAGCAGCCAGGGTCCGCAGGGTCACCTCCGATCCCAGGAGTGGCAGAACAAAAAAACCGGTGAACACCGAGCCGCTGATCGCGCCGAAGGTGTTGGCCGCATACAGGGTGCCTACGCTGGAAGCAGCCGTGGCCTCATGGCCGCTGGCCGCCATGCTGAGGAGCAGGGGAAAGCTCATTCCCAGCAACAGGGCGGGGATGATGAGCAGGTAAAAACCGCAGAAAAACCGGATTAGTTCGGTGGCTGCAAAATTGATTTGGCCAGAGCCCTGCAGGTATGCGCCGGTGACGGTGACCGCGAAAAATGCGGCCCCGCTCAGCAGCAGGCGATTGCGGCTGAACCGTGGCGTGCTTGGCTGATGCCGGCGGTTAACCTTTCCGCAGAGCAGGCGGAAGCCGAACAGGCCGCCCACGCCTGCCAGCAACGGGCCTCGGAAACCATGTTCGAAGGCGAAATTCATGTGTCCCCAAAGGGGCAAGGTGGCAAAGACTGTCAGTGCCAGCAGCGACTGCGACGCGGCCAGCGCGGGCGCCCAGAGCCGCTGATCTTGCAGGCGGCGGGAAACCAGTTGCGCTCCCAATCCCAAGCCGCAAAGTACGGTGAATAGCATGGTGCCAAAGGCATACACCGTGTTGCCGATGGTGAAAGCTTGCACATGAGCCCAGACAACTTCATAACCCAAGGCAATCGCTCCGGTAACAAAGGCCAGGGCATGCAACCAAAAGCGCCGAGTGGTGGCCGTTGAAACTGGCTGGGGCGATACCGCGGCAGGCCCAGGCACCGAGACCTCGCCCCGTGACGCTTGTAAGAGGGCGATAGCGGCAATGGCCAGGTCGGCAATACAGGCCGTCCAGATGGTCACATTGACGCCGAGCATGGGAATCAGGAGGTATGTAGAAACCAGCGTGCCAATGGCGGCGCCGATTGTATTCCAGCCGTACAGGCGATTGATCTCCGCTTCGCGCCCCAACTGCGCCGAAACCAGGTACCGGGTGAGGACGGGCAGAGTTCCGCCCATGAGGAAGGCGGGTATGCATATTGGGATGGCAGCCAATACGAAACGAAGGGTTAGGAGAACTGAGGGGCCAGGGTGAAAGTAATGGTAAGCACCTACATAAACGCGGGTCATCAAGGCGAACAGGGCGGGTATGACAAGGGAATATAAAGCGGTGGCCGACTCCAATGCCGCGTACCAGCGCAGCGAACCGGCGTGCCGGTCACTGAGCTTCCCCAATACATAGGCGCCGGCCGCCAGACCTCCGAGAAATGCTGCAAGAACGGTGCTTACCGCGTGAGCTGTATTACCGAAGGTATAGCTCAATAGGCGCGTGAAGATAGTCTCAAAAACCAGGCTGGTGGCGCCGGAAATAGTGAAGATGAAATAAATGAGGCGGATAGAAGAGGAGGAACGCAAGACGGTTTGCTGTTGCAGCGCCGCAGCGTGAGCCATAAAGAAGAGCAGGTCGAACTTACCCGCGAGTTGTAAGAGGCGAGTTGGTCTACATCTACCACAACGGGGGCGGCAGCAGCAGAAATTATGAGGAGAAGGTAATGCCTCGGAGGTGACAGGCGAGGATTATTTTCGACGCCAGCGCACGCCCTGCTTGGTGTTCTCCACCACGATGCCGGTCTGGGCGAGTTGGGCGCGAATGGCATCGGATTTGGCGAAGTCGCGGGCCTTGCGGGCACGCTCATGTTCGGCGACCAGGGCGTCCACCTTCTCGTCGGGCAAGCCGTTGGAGCGGCCAACCTCCACCAGTTCTTTGGCGGCCTTGTCCAGCTTGCCCTCAGCCCTGGCCCATTCGAGGACCCGCTTCATTTTGGGGGCGTCGTCATCGCGGAGCACGGCGAAAATCTCGTCGAATTGGCGCAATGCGTCTTGCAGGGGAACAAGGTCAGCGCTGGTGACCTGGCCGGCATCGGCCGCGGCATTGGCCTGCCGCACCATCTCGAACAGCGCGCCCAGCGCCTGCGGCGTGTTGAGGTCATCCTCCAGGCCGGCGCGCATCTTGTCCATGGTTTCGCGCGCTAATCGCCCAATGGGCCCCTCTGCGGCCTGCGGGAAGGGGTCCGTCTTAAGGCGGGTTTCGAAGTTGCGCAGGCGCTCCACCGAGTTGGCCGCCTGCTTGAGCGCGTCAAAGGTAAAGTTCAGCTGGGTGCGGTAATGCCCGGAGGCGAGCAGGAAGCGAATAGACGACGGTTTGTGGTTCTTCAGCACCAGGTCGCGAAGAGTGTAGAAGTTGCCCAAGCTCTTGGACATCTTTTCGCCCTCGACCAGCAGAAAGCGCACATGGAACCAGTAGCGTACGAAGGGCTGGCCGGTCTCGGCTTCTGACTGCGCAATTTCGTTTTCATGGTGTGGGAAGACCAGGTCTTCGCCGCCCGCGTGCAGGTCGAAG
>DASVBI010000653.1:0-3447 GCA_036375915.1 Terriglobales bacterium
TTCTGGTCAAAAGCTTCTACCATCCCGTCGGTGAAAAGCAGCAGCCGGTCGCCGGGGCGAAGCTGAATGGTCTGCTGGTGGTAACCCCAGCCTTCAAAGTACCCCAGCACAGCGTCGTCGCTCTGCGGACGCAGCACCGAACCATCTTCCCGCACCAGGATGGGGGGATTATGGCCGGCATTGCAGCACAATAGTCGGCGGTCTTTCCCGAGCAGGCAGGAAAAGAAGGAAACGAATTTACCCGAGGGCGCGATCTGGCAGAGGATGCGGTTGAGTTCTTCGCAGACCGAGGCGGGAGGCTGGCCGCGCAACGCCCGCACCATGGCCTGCAGGCTGGACATCAGCAGGGCCGCGCCCGCGCCTTTCCCGGCCACATCTGCTACGCAGATAGCCGCTTCGCCGGTGCTGGTCTTGCTCACGTCGAAATAATCGCCGCCCAGAGTGCGTGCCGGGCGGGAATTGGCGCAGATCTCGTATCCAGGGAGCACCGGCATGGGTTGCGCCAGCAGGTGCTGCTGTACCTCTCTGGCATCGGTCATCTCCCGCTTCCACTCCCCGGTCTGGCGCAGCGCGCGCTGATGATCACTGATTTGCGCGCGCAGTGCCTCCAGCACCTGCTGGTTGTTCCACGGTTTCTGGATGAAATCGCGGGCGCCGCGGCGCATGGCCTCGATGGCCAGTTCCATGTTGCCCCACGCCGTCATTACCACCAGGGGCACGTCATTTTCCAGGCTGCGGATGCGCGTGAGCAGGTCCAGGCCTTCACGTCCTGAGGTAGTGTCCTGGGTGTAGTTCAGGTCCATGAGCACCAGATCATAGTCCCGGGCCTGCAGAGCAGAGAGCACCTCGTTTGGGCGCGTGACCGCGTCGGCTTCATAACCTTCCTGTTTGAGCAGCAGGCGCAGCGCCTCCAGGACCATCCCCTGGTCATCGGCCAGGAGGATTCGCGGCTTGTTGCCGGAAATAGCGGAGCCGTATTCAACCTGCATATCCCGTGCCTCGCAGTCCGTTAGAGGAAGAGCACTCCCGGTGCCAATCCCAGGAAACGTGGTAAGTCATTCAAAAGTCGAGAGAAACTACGTGAGTGAGGGAATTGGACCAGGCCGGCATCGTTCGCTTTCGAACAGTAGTGTTCGGGCGCGAACAAGGCGGAGCGAGGCCTATCGCCAGCATGGAGGTGGCTGTCTCAACTTCGCCGCGCCAATCTCTGTTATCGCCCGGCGACTTTTTCTTTCCGCGCGGCTTCCACTTCACTGGCCAGGGAATCCAGCAGCGCGGCCTCGTCAGCAATCACTTTGGCGACCACGGGAATGCCGGCATCGGCCTCCAGGTATTTCCTTTCTTCCAGCGGTTCGCGGATAGCCGGCAGGGTTTTTACGCCGTAGCCGGTGTAGGCTCCTGGTGCATAGATCTGGTGCTTGAACCAGGGACGCTCGCGCAGGCCTTGCGCATCGGTGAGCAGGCGTTCGCTGCGCAAGAGCTTGGCGTTCAGGTCAGCCAAAGTAGCCTCAGGCAGATGCAAGCCTCCAGCGGCGGCCGCCACCAGAGCGGTCTGGTAATGTTGGGCGCCGCGCGTAAGCGCAGCAACGGCGTTGTCCAGAGGCGCAAAATTCAGGTAGGGCACCGGAGTCAGCGCCGGCGGCGGTCCCATTGGGTTCTTGGGATCGCTGACCGCCTGGTACATGCCTTCTTTGAGTTCCTGCTGCCGCTCCACGGCTTCCTTCTGTCGGTCAGCCAGCAATTTCTCTAATTCTCCGGTGTAGCGATGAACCGTATCCGCCATATCGCTGAACTCGTACGGCAGCAGGTCCGAATCCGCCAGACGCATCACCGCAGTTCCGGCGGTTTGCGCCAGCGTCCGGCCATATACGAAGTTGGTGTCGGAAAAATGCGTGTACCAGTAAAAGTCGTCGTAAATAGAGTGGTAAATGCCCCCTTCGTCCTCGCCGCCAAAGCCGATGTTCACAGATGCGATTCCCAGGTGATCAAGGAAAGGAGCGTAATCGGAGCCATCGCCCAGCGCGCCGATGCGGTTATCCGGGCGCTTGCGCACCTCCTCCCGTTCTTCTGGCTTAGCGCGCTCTTCCAGAGTCATGCGCCGCCGCTCCCACACCGACATGGGCGCCTTTTCCGGGTCCGGGATGTCGTGGGTGACGGTGTTAATAAAGTGCTCCAGGCTGTGGGAGCCGGAGGCATAAAAAGAGCCGCGCCCGTTGCTGTCGGAATTGATGTAGGCCACGGCATGCCGCAGCAGCTCGTCGGCGTGCTCCTCCGCCCACTCCGTCGAACCCAGTAGTCCGGGCTCCTCCCCGTCCCAGGAAGCGTAGATGATGGTGCGCTTGGGCTTCCAACCCTGCTTTAGAAGTTCGCCCAGGGCGCGCGCTTCTTCCAGTTCCGCCACCTGGCCGGAGATGGGGTCTTCGGCGCCGTTCACCCAGGCGTCGTGGTGGTTGCCGCGCAACACCCATTGATCAGGATAGGCGGCGCCGGGAATTTTCGCGATCACGTCGTACACCGGCTTGCTGTCCCAGTTCTGCTTCACGATGAGGTGCACTTTCGCCTCACCAGGTCCGATGTGATAGGTGATGGGCAGCGAACCGCGCCACTCCTTCGGCGCCACCCTTCCAGTAATGGCGGCCAGCAGTGGCTGTGCATCGGCGTAGGAGATGGGCAAAACCGGAATCTTCAAAATGGTTTGCGCGTCCTTGATGGCCAGGCGTCTGGCTCCGGGCACGGCGCCCACCCCCGGAGTAAGCGGGTCGCCAGGGTATTGGGTGTCCATAACCGAGCCGCGCTGCACGCCTTCGGGAGGACGCAGGCCGCCTTTGGGAAAGATGTCGCCATTGGCGTAACCGTCCTGCTGCGGATCGGAATAAATGATGCACCCGACGGCGCCGTGTTCCCACGCCACCTTGGGCTTAATTCCGCGCCAGGAGCGTCCGTAGCGGGCGATCACGATGGCGCCCTTTACGGAAATTCCCATGCGGTCGAGCAGTTCGTAATCCTCCCGCAGCCCGTAATTCACATAGACCAGGGGGCCGGTGACATCGCCGTCCCCAGAGTAGGCGTTGTAGGTGGGAAGTTGCTCGGATTGCTGATTGGAGGTGGGATCAACGGCAACGGGCGGCTCCTGCAGCTTGGCCGTGAAGTGGGTGGGAGCGATCAATTCAACCAGGCGTTGCTTGGGGGTGGGGAAGAGCACGTCGAAGGTTTCGATGTGGGCGTCCCAGCCCCACTGTTGGTAGTGGGCGAGGATCCATTCCGCATTCTGCTTGTCATAGGGCGAGCCCACATTGTGGGGGTGAGCGCTGAGCAGTTGCATGGTGGAACGCAGCACACCCGGATCAGGAAGCGCGCGGAATTTGGCTTCCCACTGCTGCTCCACCTGCGAGTCCGCAGCCGAATAACCGTAGAGAGGCGCGGTGCGATCGCTGCTGTCAGCGGTGA
>DASVBI010000389.1:0-2757 GCA_036375915.1 Terriglobales bacterium
CATGAACTTTAGTGTAATGCTTCCCCCCGCCGCAGTGACCTTGACACACCCCCTAATTGATACGAAACTCGCCTATGTTTCCACCGGCGAGCCAGACGAGCCGTTGCCGGGGCGTATTGTCCTGATTCGCAGCAGGCAGGGCAAGCAGCCCCAGCCCTGAAGCGGGCGCCAAGTCGCATGGATCACTACTCGATCGTCGAGCCTCCATCGCCGGACAAAGAACGCGGAGTTGCGCCAGAGGAAATGCCTGCGTCCGCGAACGAGGCGACGGCGCAACCGGCTGCAGAAATGCCTGTGCCCGCCCCCGCGGCCGCGGCGACCACCGCAATAGAGAACACTCGAGCCGCAGCCGCGGGTGCTCCGTTATCGGCGCCTGCCGAGGCGCAGCCATCGCTCAGCGATCTGGACGCCAGCCTGCAAGCCCTGGTACAGAAAGCACAATACACAAGCAACGCGACGGGGGCGGCACTGGCGCTGCGGCAGGGAGCGGACGTGGTGTGTCGCGCGGCCAGCGGCAACAGCGCACCCGACCGGGGCGCGCGGCTGCAGATCAAAACCGGGCTGACGGCGGAATGCCTGCGCAGCGGGGAGTTGCTGCGCTGCGATAACGTCATGCAGGACTCGCGGGTGGACATGGAGAGCTGCCGGCGCCTGGGCATCGAGTCCATCATCATCACTCCCGTACATCGCGGACATAGCCTGGTGGGAGTGCTGGAACTGTTTTCCGCGCACGCCTATTCCTTCCAGGAGCGCGACGTAGAAACGGTAAAGGCCCAAGCGGCAGAAATCGGCAAATTGCTGGAGCAGGGGGAAGCACCGGTTCTGCCGGCCGAGCCGGAGCCTGCTTTGGCCGCACCCGTAGAAGAGGGGCAGAGCGCGTGCAGCGGTTGCGGCGCCAAAATCGCCAGCGATGCCGTGTTTTGCACCGCCTGCGGCAGTTTTCAGGAAAGCAATCCAGCCGCCCACGACGAGGCGGAGAAATCGGGCTGGAAGGCGAGGCTGAGCAGCCGACGCCTGCTGGTTCCAGCGGTTTTTGTGGCCATGGCGCTGGTGGTGGCGGTGGCTCCCATCCCGCGCCCAGGAATGGCGCCAGCCGCCCGGCCCACGGCGCAGGCAGCGGTAACTCCAGTTCCGGGCACCTCCACGGCCCCGCCTGCCCATGTCAATAAAGACGCCAGGCCCGCGGTTACAGCAGATGTGGGCAACGGCAGTCCTGCCGCAGGCGCCGCCAGCAACCCCAACCCGACCATCGCTAAAAGCGTAAAACAGCTTCTGGGCGGAGTGAGTTCGGACTTCTCCAAGCTGCTCCCGGTCAACGAAAAAGCCCTACCACCCTCCAATGGCGATCCCAACCTGAAGGTCTGGGTGGACACGCGTAAAGGGTATTATTACTGTCCGGGAGAGGAACAGTACGGACACACGGAGCGGGGTTCGTTCATGACGCAGAAGGAAGCGGAGTCAAATTATTACATCCCGGCACTCATCAAGCCGTGCATGTAAGGGCGAGTGCGAAGGCGGGTGACCAACTCGCAAATTGTTCTTGACAAGTCGTTTAGGTCTGCTTACATTCCGGACATCCGGCATCACAAAGAGTCCGATTGGGTGCATATATGAAAAATGTCTATGAGGTATTGCGGCAAAAGGAGCTGGAGCTGACCCGCCTGGAAAAGGAAGTGGAGGCCCTGCGCATAGCCGCTCCATTGCTGTCTGAAGAGAAGGAAAGCCTGAGCGATACGGGCGGCCTGAGCAAGACGGCCACCGCAACTCCGATCCCGCAGCAGCCTTTGCGGGTGCCACAGCCGGCGGTAGCCACGGCGGCACGCGATGCCGCCCGGCCTACGGGATGGGAAGAGACCGCTAAGCGCTGGCCCTGAGTCCGGATTGGAACTGGGGGCGGAGCGCCCGCTCCGCCCTGTTTTCCCTTTTGGCCGCGGCTCGGCGGCCGCCCCGCAAGCCTCTCCATTAGAGGTACTTAATTCTCCTGGCACATTCGTCTCATTGACACCCACCCAAGGCGAAAGCTAGTCTTCTGGCCAGAGAATCCGAGCACTGTTGCGTCACCGGGGCTCGAGGGGAAGTTTTGCCAGCCACATATCAATCCGTTCCCCATAACCGGCGCGGAGGTGTGCGGAGGTGAGCAGCGCCGCCGCCATGCCGGTGCCGGAGAGCGAAAACGTGCGCCGCCGCTACGCGCGGTACCAGCTCTCAGTACCCTTCGACCTGACGGTGTTCCGGCCGGGCGCGGTGATATGCCTGAGCGGCGAAGCCCAAGAGATTGGTGAGGGCGGGCTTAGCGGGTTGCTTTCTGGAGCCGTCCTTCCCGGAGAGCGGGTGGAACTCAGCATTCTGCTGCCGGTTTCGGCGGAGCCTGTGAACATGCGCGCGGTGGTGCGGCACCATGCCAACCTGCTTTGCGGATTCGAATTTCTCAGCCTGGAACATGGACAACGCGAGCTGCTACAACAGCTGGGGTCCGACCCCGGCCTGCGCTCCCGTTTTATAAATGAAACGGAATGGGAAGCGGGCATGGAGCCTCCGCCGCGCAGCCAGGGGGCGGTATGCGCCCAGTGCGGGCAGGAACTGGCGGAAGAGATCCCGGTGTGCCTGACGTGCGGGACGCCGCAGCCGCCAGAGCCGCAGCAGCAGCCGCCGGAAGAGGAAGGCGGCGAGCACGAGGCAGCAGCGCCGGCGGAAACAGGCCTGCCGAGACCCCTTCCGGCGGCCAGGAAAGAAGCGCCAAGAAGGCGCCGCGCTCCG
>DASVBI010000153.1:0-8435 GCA_036375915.1 Terriglobales bacterium
CTTCTTCGACTACGATACCGAGTCGCGCAACAAATTCAGGCCGAGATCTTGCGCGACACACTGCCCGGTAATTGGCCGCTACCGCTGTTCCGCACCGTAACAGTTGTTTCCCGATTACCTGCGCCTCGGCTGATTTCGGTAATGCTCGATAAAGTCGAATCACCCGCAACGCAAAGTTCTTAGTCCGCTCCCGTAACTCCTCCGGAGACGGCATACAAATTGCCAATTACAAATTACGCAATTAAAAATCTCCCAATTACCGGTCTATTTCTCCCAGCACAATATCAATGCTGCCGATGGCGGCCACCACATCGGCGATCAGGCGGCCTTCGCACATTTTGGGCAGCGCCTGCAGGTTCACATACGATGGCGAGCGCATGTGCACGCGATAGGGCTTGGCGGTGCCATCACTCACAATGTAATAGCCCATCTCCCCGCGGGGCGATTCGATGGCCTGGTAAACCTCGCCCGCCGGCACAGTAAATCCCTCGGTAATGATCTTGAAGTGGTAGATGAGGGCTTCCATCTGCGTCTTCATCTTTTCGCGCTCGGGGAGCACAATCTTGGGAGCATCGGCCTTAATGCGGCCCTCGGGCATACCGGCCAGCGCCTGCTGCACAATTTTGTTGGACTCGCGCAGTTCCTCCACCCTCACCATGTAGCGGGAAAAAACATCGCCCTCGCTGCGTACCGGCACCTTGAACTGGAACTGCTCGTAGCCGGAATAGGGCATGTCGCGGCGCAGGTCCCAGTCCACGCCGGAGGCGCGCAGGGTGGGCCCGGTGGCGCCGAGAGCGATGGCGTCGTCAGGCGCGAGGTAGGCCACTTTCCTGGTGCGCTCCACCCAGATGGGGTTCGAGGTCAGCAGTCCTTCGTACTCGTCCACTTTTTCGGGAAAGCGGTCGGCAAACTGCTTCACGCGCTCGAAGAAGCCCAATGGCGGCTCCAGCGCCAGACCCCCCACGCGGAAGTAGGAGGTCATCATGCGCTGGCCGCTGACCATCTCGAAAATGCGCAGCAGGTCTTCGCGTTCGCGGAAGCAGTAGAGGAACACCGACATGGCGCCAATATCGAGCGCATGGGTGCCCAGCCACACCAGGTGCGAGTTGATGCGGGTCAACTCGTTAAGCATGACGCGAATCCATTGTGCCCGTGGCGGGATTTCCAGGCCGAGCAGCTTCTCCGCCGCCAGCACGTAGCACAAGTTGTTGGTCAGGGGGCAGAGATAATCAATGCGGTCGGTAAGCGGCACCACCTGCTGGTAGAACTTGGCTTCGCAGGTTTTCTCAATCCCGGTGTGCAGGTAACCGATATCGGGCATCATGCGCACCACGTTTTCGCCGTCAATTTCCAGGATCAGGCGCAGCACGCCGTGGGTGGAGGGATGCTGCGGACCCATGTTCAGGATCATGGTGCGATCCTGGCCAGGCTCAATCACCGGGGTTGTCGTCAGATGGCCCATGGTTTAGCGATATCCTTCGACGGGATAATCCTTGCGCAGGGGATGGCCCTCCCAGTCTTCGGGCATCAGGAGGCGGCGCAGATAGGGGTGGCCCTGGAAACGCACGCCGAACAGGTCAAAAATCTCACGCTCGAAAAAATTGGCCGCTGGCCACACGCTGGTAATGGACTCCAGGCTGGGGTCCGAGCCGGGCAACTGCACCTTGAGCCTTACCCGCTCCTTCCGCTTCATGGAGAGCAGGTGGTAGACCACCTCGAAGCGCGGTTCCGAGGGATACAGGTCAACGCAGGTCAGGTCAGAAAGAAAGTTAAATGGGGCTTCGGCCGAGTCCTTAAGAATGGCGCAGGCTTCACGAATGGCAGCGCGCTGCAGGTAAATGGTCAGTTCGTTGCGATCGAACCTGGCCGAGTGCACCGCCTCCCGCCTCCAGGCCAGCAAGGCGGCCAGCGCCGGACGCTCCAGCAGGTCATCCAAGTTGGTAACAGCGGGGGCGATGGGCATCTAAAGCGACTCCCCCCGGGTGGTGGACCAGTCCAGCACGCCCTTCTTCCAGACATAGAAGAATCCCACCAGCACGATGCCGATGTACACCAGCATCTCCCAGAAGCCAAACATCTTCAGCTCCCGCAGCAGGATAGCCCAGGGGTAGAGGAAAACCGCTTCCACGTCGAACAGGATGAAGAGCATGGCCACCAGGTAGAACTTGACCGAAAAGCGCTCGCGAGCATCCCCTGTCGGTGTGATACCGCACTCGTAAGGCTGCATTTTGGCCCGGGTGGGCCGGCGCTGACCTACAATCCAGGATAAGAGTACGATGGCAGTCGCCAGAGCTCCGGCAAAGACGAAGTAGATCAGCAGCGGCAGGTAGCGAGTGAAGTAATTGTCCGGCATAGAGCTGGCTGTATATAATTCGCGGCCAATATAAGGGCTAAACAAGTTAGATTAGGTTTTGACAGTTGCCACTGTCAAGCGCGGCGGGCCTGACGGCGGCGGAGAAGGGGTTATCCGCACTGGTACGCGGGAGCAGGTCGTTATGATTTTTGGTTTCAATACCGACGTTAAGCACCAGGATACGGTTTACCACGTGCAGAGCGAGGCTCGGGAGCATGAGCGCCTGCTGCAAACGCAGGTGTTCGTGCGCGGACGGTGCATCGGGAAATTGGCCACCCCCTACCAGAGCGGGCAGCGCGACGATACCTCCGAGAAACAGTTGGAACAGAGCCTGCGGTCGCAGCACAAATCGGTGCTGGACGCGATTCGCGAAGGCGGGCTGGAAGGCGTGCTGGGTCGCCCCGACCAGGAAGTTCCCAAAGCGCCCAGCGGCCTCAAGCTGCAGTGGACCAACTCCGATTCGCTGCGCTCGGCGGAAGGCCTGATGGTAAGGATTGTGGTGAGCGAGGGCGAAGCGCCGGTAGAAGGCGCGAAAGTGACCGCCCGGCTGAAACGGGCCGAAGGCGAGCCCCTCTACTCACAGGCCACCACCGACTCCTCGGGGGCCGCGGAGCTGAAGCTGGGAGCAGCCGAGTCCGGCCTCTCGGGTTCCGACATTCTCGTCCAGGCAACCCACGGCGGCCGAGTTGCCACCCGCAAGTTCCGCCTGCGCCGGGCCGCCCGCGCCTGAAACCAAAAACATTCACCACAGAGGACAGCAGCAACAACTTAGCGCTGCGCGCGAGATCCCTGCGGCCTCGCTCAGGACAGGCTCTTCGGCGCTCAAGCGCCTCTGGATGACGCCAGATATAACTCTGCATCCTCAGCGGCCCGGCAATGGAGTTTTCCCTTATAGAATAGAGTCATGAAGCTGCAAATCAATGGCGAGGAGCGCGAACTGGCGGAGGAGGACGTCACCTTGGCCGCGCTGGTGGAGCAGTTGGGTATGAAGGCGGATCGAGTGGCGGTGGAGTTGAACCGCGAAATTGTGCGTCGCGACCTCTGGCCACAGACTCGTCTGCACACCGGCGACCGGCTGGAGATTGTGCAATTCGTGGGCGGCGGTTTGAATTGGGAAACCGAAAAAACCTTAGCCGCCGAGGACGCCGAGAAACCTAGCTCATTTCTTCGCTTCTGACTTCCAGGCATTTCCTGCCAGATTTCTTCAGACCCTTGCGTCCTCTGCGGTTTTCATTTTGCCCGCGAGGCGACCGGCCACGCCAGGCTAGTCAAGCACGATGTCGAAGTGCTCACGCAGAGCCGTGCGCCATTCCTCTTCGGAAGCGAGCATCCGCTCTTCCTTCTTTCCATCGCGGGCGATGATGAGCTTGAGGTCGGAGAGGGTGATGCGGCCGTCCGGCGTCGCCCGGGTGCACAAGCGCTTGCGGGTGAAGCTGGAATCCGGCGAGGTCTGATGGTAATGGCACATTTCCGCAAATTCCTGTATCTGCCGGGGTTGGAGGGTGAAACGATATTGCGCTTTCCAGGAACCGTCGGCCTCCCACTTTTCAAGCTGGAGCACACCGGCAGTTTCGGAGACACGATAGATTTGGGCTCCGTCTTTCTGGGCGATGCCGGGAAGGAGGCGGAGCGGCTCAATAAAAGACTCGCCAAAACCCACGTCCGCCAGCCAGGGCCGGTCCAGGTCCACGCGCAAGGTGAGGTGGTCGAACTCGGGGCCGAAGGAGCCGTCCTGCCGGGCCACGCGGGCCGACAACAGCGTGAGCTGGAATCCAATCGCCTGCAGCAGGGCGGCAAAAGCGCCGTTCATCTCATAGCAGAAACCGCCGCGATGCTCTTCCACAATCTTGCGCACGCAGGCCTCCTGGTCAACCACGATTTTCCGCCCGCGCGAAATATCCAGATTCTCAAAGGGTACGCTTAGCAGGTGGGCGCGATGGATGACGCGCAGTACCTCCAGGGTGGGCGCCACTGGCCCGGCATAGCCGATGCGCGCGAGATAGGCGGCGAGGTTCATGGAAGATACGAAAATCAAAACCTAACCGCAGAGTACGCAGAGGACGTCGAGAAAGATTTTTTCATTTGTCGGTACTGGTCATCCCAGGCAACCAAAATCATACGGCTTGGTTCATGGCTTACTTCAAATCTCTGCGTCCTTGGCGTCCTCTGCGGTTTTCATTTTACCGGGTGAGGGCGAGACGTCCTCGCAACAGCCGACGGGACGCCGGTACCACAACTTTACAGCGACATCACACCCGGCAGGGCGTAATAGAAGAACAGAGCGATCAGCACTAAATAGCCGAGCATGATGAGGGTCCAACCCATATTATGGCGGATGACGGCGCCCTCGCTGCGCACGAACTTGCTGGTGGAGACGCCCACACTGGCGGTCTGGGGCGCGATGGGCTTGCCCACTTCCGCGCCTACCGAGTTCAGCGAAGGCAGCAGGAGAACCGGCATATTGAGCAGGCGCCCGGTGACTGCCTGCACCGGTCCGAACATGGCGTTGGTGGAGGTGTTGCTGCCGGAAAGAGCCACGCCAATCCAGCCTAAAATCGGCGCCAGGGCCACAAAAGCCACCCCCGTTTTGGAGAGCCCGTAAGCCAGCGAGTTGGCCATGCCGGTATAGACGAAGGTGTAGGCCAGGGCAAAAACGAACAGGGCGACGATGAGCGCGCCCCAAATCTGGTGGAAGGTTTTGGCGAACACCTGCTTCAAAGCGCCTGCCCCGGGCCGCAGCAGCACCAGAATCACCAGCCAGGAGGCGAGAATGGAAGTGCCGCCGCTCAGCGGATTGAAATTGAAGGTGGAGGCGATGGCTTTCTGCGTCACTGAGGAGAGAGCCGTTTCCGACAGGTGAAACATGCTGATGGAGGGCAGATGCGACCAGGGGCCCGTCCAGGCCACCACCACGGCGATCAGCACGATGTAAGGCAGCCAGACGGAAAAGGCGCTCCCAACGCTGGTGGCCGCCGAAGTCTCAGCGGTTGGAGGCACCTGTTCCAGCGGCAGCCCGCCGAAGCCGCGAACGGTTTTTGGCGACCACACTTTGACAAATCCGAACAGCACCCAGAATGAAACCAGCGCCCCGCTCAAGTCCGGCAGATAAGGGCCAAGGTAGTGCGCCACCGGCCACTGTCCGGCAATGTAGGAGAAGGAGCCAACCAGGGCCAGCGGCCAGGCTTCGCGCACGCCTTTCCAGCCGCTGACCAGATAAATCAGGACCCAGGGCGGCAGCAGCGCCAACACCGCCACGATGTTACCCACCGACGCCGAGAGCGCCATAACCGGCAGGGAAGTGACCACCGAGAGCGCCAGAATGGGCACGCCCAGCGCGCCGTAAGAGACAGGCGCATTGTTGGCCAGGGCGGCGATGCGGATCGCCTCCAGGTCTGCGATGCCCAGGCCGGCCAGAATGGGCACCACCACCGCCCAGGGGTAGCCGAATCCCACCAGTCCCTCCAGCAGGGCTCCGAACGCCCAGGCCAGCATGATGGTTTGCACCCGAATGTCAGCGGTGGCGTGGTGCACCATCCAGGATTTGAAGCGGGCAAAGTCGCCGGTCACCACCAGGGTGTTGAAAATGACCAGTCCCCAGAGAGTGATCCAATCAATCACCCATGCGCCGGAGAGAGCCCCGTAGCAGTAGGAGCGCAACATGCCGCCCCAGGGGGCATGCCAGACCAGCGCGCCCAGAGTGAGCGCGACGACTCCCGCGATCAGAGCCGCCAGCCATGCCGTCAAGCGCACAATGGCCAGCAGGAACAGCAATATGGCCAGCGGAACCAGCGCCAGCAGAACGGTGAGCCACATGTTGCCGGCCGGGTTGAGGATTTGCTGGAAGATATCGTGCTCCTCTTTTCAGCCAAAAACAAAACCTAACCATAACCGCCGAATACGCAGGGGACACCGAGGATGACTTATTTCATTTATTAAGTTGCACCTGGCTGCCGAAAAGCTTGTACGGACTAATCACTGGGGAATGAACATTTGAAAATACCTCGGCGTCCTTTGCCTCCTCTGCGGTTTTCATTTGTCAGGCTGAGACCTGGGCCGATCGCTGCATCCACTCCGGCGGAACCTCCACGTATGAGCCATCGAGGTCGCGGATGGAGGGGCAACCCAGCAGGCGCAAGGTGCGCTCCAGGTCGGCGGTCAGGATCTGAATGGCGCGAGTGACCCCCGCCTCACCCGCCGCTGCCAGGCCGTAAGCGTAGGCGCGCCCAATGAGCACGGCGCGGGCTCCCAGACAGATAGCTTTTACGATGTCGCCGCCGCGGCGGATGCCGCCATCCATCAGCACTTCGGTTTTGTCGCCCACCGCCGCCACCACTTCCGGCAGCGCCCGCAGAGTCGGGGAAACACAGTCCAGCTGGCGGCCGCCGTGATTGGAGACCACCACCGCGGCCGCGCCCTCGTCCACCGCGCGGCGCGCGTCGTCAGCGGTGAGCACGCCCTTCACCACGATGGGGCCGGGCCACGCCTGGCGCAGCCAGCGCAGGTCTTCCCAGGTGACCGCGGCGGCGGCCAGCGCCGCACCCACGTCAATCAGCGGCATGGGTTTGCCGTCGGAGAGTACGACGTTAGCCATGGGCGGCACACCCCCATCGAGCAGGAAATCCAGCAGCCAGCGCGGCCGCGAGAGTACCTGGGAAACGTAGGGCAGCTTGGAAAAAAGGCTTCCGCCCAGCAGCGGGACCATACCGTTGCGCACATCGCGCTCCCGTAGCCCGGCCACCGCCGTGTCAATGGTCACCACCAGCGCCGCGCATCCGGCCACCCGCGCCCGCTCCACCGTGCGCTGCGCCACTTCTTCGCGCCCGCCTACCAGGTAGAGCTGGTAGCACACCGGACCGCTGGAGGCTGCTTTCACATCCTCCAGCCGGTGCCCGGAAAGGGTGGAAAGCATGTAGCCGGTGCCGGCTTTGCCGGCGGCCCGTGCGGCGGCGCACTCGCCCCCTGGGTGCATCACCCGGCTGTAGCCCACCGGAGCCAGCAGGAAGGGAAGCGAGAGGTCCAGTCCCAGCACCCGGGTGCGCAGATCGCAGGCGCCCACGGCCACGGCATGGCGGGGACGGAAGGTGACCTGCTCGAAGGCGCGGCAGTTCTCGCGCAGCGTGACTTCGCCCTCGGCGCCGCCGTCCAGGTAGTCGAACACCACCCGGGGCACGCGGCCCTGGGCCACGCGGCGCAGGTCTTCAATCTTGACTACGCGAGGAGGTGCGACGGCACGCTTCATGTTTCCGACGACGATCGTAATACCGAATGGGACGCCGAGTTTATCACAGGCGCGTGGGCAGGAGCCGGGCCGAACTGAACCCGCAATTTGACCGGAACCGGGCACAGGCAGTACCGTTCCTAGTTCGCAGCAACAGCCAGGTTCACTCCGCCGCTTTACCAGCTGAGGAGGCTACGTGCACCGCATCGCCATTTATTGCCAGCTCCTGGTCTTTCCTTTGGCGCTTTGTCTGCCCATGGTGTTCGCGCAGCACGGGGCGGGTGGCAACACCAGAATGCATAAGGCGTCGTTTGGCAAGACGCCGGAAGGAGAGCCGGCTGACCTCTATGTCCTGCGCAACAAAAACGGCATGGAAGTTGCCATCACCAACTACGGCGCCACTATCGTGCGCATGAAGGTGCCGGACCGGCACGGCAAATTCGAGGACGTGGTGCTGGGCTACGACAACCTGGAGGGCTATACCGTCAACAAGCCCTACTTCGGCGCCACCATCGGGCGCTATGCCAACCGCATTGCTCACGGCCAGTTCAAGCTGCACGGCCGCCTTTACACGCTGCCCAAAAATGACGGCGACAACACCCTGCACAGCGGCCCCAGCGGCTTCAATAAGCGCCTGTGGAAAGCCAAAGATGTTTCCACTCCGGAAGCCGCGGCGGTGCAGATGAGCTACCTGAGCAAGGATGGCGACCAGGGCTTCCCCGGGAACATGTCCGTGGAGGTTCGCTTCACCTTGGCCGACGACAACAGCCTGAAAATTGAATACGCCGCCACCAGCGACAAAAACACCGTCGTCAACCTGACCAACCACTCTTACTTCAACCTTGCCGGACAGGGACAGGGCAA
>DASVBI010000549.1:0-6231 GCA_036375915.1 Terriglobales bacterium
TGGTGCGAACCGCGTCTTCGATCTGCTGCTTCTGGAGCAGCATTTGCGCGGCGGACTTGAACTTCTCGTGCTCGATGAGCCGGTTCACCAGTTCGGCGCGCGGATCTTCCTGCGCGTCCGCCGGCGCATCCGGATCGCGCGGCAGCAGCATCTTGGACTTGATGTGGATAAGCACCGACGCCATGTAGATGAAGTCGGCGGCCACGTTCACATCCAATTGCCGCATGCGCTCCACGTAACTCAGGTACTGGGCGGTGATCCGGGCGATGGGAATATCGTAGATGTCAATGTCCTGCTTGCGGATCAGGTCCAGCAGCAGGTCGAGCGGCCCGTCATAGACCTCGGCCACGGTGACAGCAAAAGGGAAGTCGTTCTGCTTCTGAGGCTTCGGAGGTGCTTCCCGCGGAGCGATGTTGGTGTTCGGTTCGGTCATAACAAAGTGGCCAGGAGTCAGTGGCCGGGAGCCAGCGAAAACCTTCATCCGGTAGTTGGTAGCCGGCAGTTAGTAGTTCGTGCCGCGTTGGGACCACCAGCTACCAACTACAAGCTACTAGATGCCAGGGTTCTAACTGACCCCTGACTCCCGACTCCTGACTCCTGGTTTATCCAGCGACATATGCATAGCGTCGCGCACCTCGTCCATGGTGGCGTTGGCTATCTTGCGAGCTTTGCTGGATCCTGCCTCCAGAATATCCCATGCCAGAGCGGGATTGTCCTCGTATTTTTTTCGCCGCTCCTGCATGGGATTGAGCACATCTACCAGTGCATCCGCCACCCAGCCTTTGCATTCAATGCAGCCGATTCCGGCGGTTTTGCAGCCTTCCCAGACCTTGGCGATGGTGGGCTGGTCACTGAAAATCTTGTGCAAATCTCCCACCGGGCAAATGTCGGGATTGCCCGGATCGGTGCGCCGGACGCGCGCCGGGTCGGTGACCATGGTCTTAAGCTTCTGCCGCACCACCGGTTCGGGGTCGGTGAGCAGAATGGTGTTGCCGTAGGACTTGGACATCTTGCGCCCATCGGTGCCCGGCAGTTTGGCGGCCGGCGTGAGCAGCGGCTGCGGCTCGGGGAAAACGTAAGCACGTTTGGACTGGTAGAACATGTTGAAGCGGCGCGCGATTTCCCGCGTCAATTCCACGTGCGGCACCTGGTCTTCGCCCACGGGCACGTAATCGCCCTTGTAGATGAGGATGTCAGCCGCCTGCAGCACGGGATAGCCGAGAAAGCCATAGGTCCCCAGATCCTTGTCCTGAATGTTCTCGCGCTGTTCCTTGTAGGTGGGCACGCGCTCCAGCCAGCCCAGGGGCGTGATCATGGAGAACAGCAGGTGCAGTTCGGCGTGCTGGGGCACGTGCGACTGGATGAACATGGTGCAGCGCTCGGGGTCGAGCCCGGCGGCCAGCCAGTCCAGCGCCACTTCCAGCGAGTTCTGCTTGATGGAGGAAGTGTCGGCGTAGTCGGTGGTCAGGGCGTGCCAGTCGGCCACGAAGAAGAAACAGTCGTACTTATCCTGCATGCGCACCCAGTTATCGAGGGCGCCCACATAGTTGCCCAGGTGCAGCTTGCCGGTGGAACGCATGCCGCTGAGCACGCGTTTCTTACGGTTGTCGAAGCGAGCAGGCATTCACACTCTCATAAGCAGAGAATTAAAAATGGCAATAAAAGGGGACATCATGGCCATCAGCAGGTTACCGCCCACCAGCAACAGCAGAATCAGGCCAAAAATTCCCACCCGGTCGTAGATGTCGCGGACTCTGTCCGACAGCATATGGCGCACCACGTGGCTGCCATCCAGCGGGGGCACGGGAATCAGGTTGAAGACGCCCAGCAACACATTGATAACCATGCCCTGATAAAGCAGAACGGAGATGGGCACCAGGGCCGAATTGCTGATGCCGGGGTAGCCCAGCATGGCCGCCTTGACGATAAAGCTGGCCTGGGGCGAGCTTATCGAAATCAGGATCAGGCAGATCACCGCCAGCGTGGCCACCAGGAAGTTGCTGATGGGACCGGCGATGGAAGTCAGAATATCGTCCCTGATCTCATGGCCGAAATTGCGCGGGTCCACCGGCGTAGGTTTGGCCCAGCCGATCACCGGGAAGCCGGTAAACAGGCAAATGGCGGGCACAACGATGGTGCCCATGATGTCTATGTGGCGAATCGGGTTGAGCGACACGCGCCCCAGCATCTTGGCTGTAGGGTCGCCACAGCGCCAGGCAGTGAAGGCGTGCGCCGACTCGTGCACGCTGATGGCGAACAGAAAAACTATGGCCTGGAAGACGTAGATAACGTGTTGAAGGGTCATGCCTTAGGTTGATTGTACAGTTGCCGGTTGGCAGTTGTCAGTTGCCAGTAGCAGGTTTCAAGTTTCACGGGAGCAGTTTCAAGTTTCAAGTTTCGGTGCCGAGGAGAGATAGGCCAATCGGCGCTGGAAACTCGAAACGTGAAACTCGAAACTATGTTCTTTCCGCGCGCCTCACCTCCTCGGGCGCAATGTCCTTCACTTTGACGGTCTTGGCAGGAATGCCGGCCACAATGTGGAAGGGTTCGACGGGCTTGGAGGCTACGCCCATGGAGCCTACCATTCCGTGCTCGCCCACGCGCACCCCGCTGAGCACGGTGGCGTGGTAGGTGACGCGCGCCCGCGGCCCGATTTCAGTGCGCATGTTGTTGACGATCATTCCGTCATTCAGGTCGTGGGCGTGGGAGTAAACGTTGGCGTAGTCGGAAATGGAGCTGCCTTCGTGGATGATGATTTCGCCGCGGTCGTCGAGCAGCACGTACTTGTGGATCACGCAGTTATCTTCCACCGTCAGGTTGTAGCCGAAGGAGATTTCCACGCCGTGGAAGATTTTCACGTTCTTGCCGCAATGTTTGAAGACGTGGCGGGCGAGCATGGCACGCAGGCGAAATCCCAGCCAGTGGTTGAGTCCAACGGGAGAGCGGTCAAACATCATCCAGAACCAGATCAGGGGCTTGCGTTCGGCGTAGCGCACCGGGTCGGCGTCGCCGTAGTACTCCGGCTCCAAAGTGGCGTTGCGCGGGTCAAAGGTGTGGATGAGCGCCTGCGTGGCCAGCGGGGGCCCGGTGGGGCGAGCGTCATAGGGCAGGCCGAGGTAGAGCTCACACAAGGCGTCGCGCACCACGTTGGAGCGGTGCTGGGGATCGCGGTTCATGAACTCTTCATCCAGGCGCTCGATCCAGGCCAGGTAACCCTTTTCAGCCTCCGGAGTGGGGGCAAGGTTGCGATATTCAAAGCGCGGCATACGGTCGTCCTCGCTGTGCTCAGGGGAAAAGGAAACGATATCACGCGGGGAAGTCTGTTTCCCAATGGCGGGGCCGAGGAAGGGAGGAGGCCTGTAGCGGCCAATTTCCGGGTTGCCCGTCACGCGGGGGACAACTGCCAAGGCGTCCCGAATAGCGCATTTCCTATTACCCACGCCCGGCGAATGGGTAAAGTTTTAGTCCAGCATCTTCAGCGCCGAGTCTGGGGATGCGCAACGCTGTTGCTTCCCTGCAGAAAAGCATCGGTGCTGAATGAGGGACATCCTCCGGACAGCGTTCTTCACGAGTTGTAACCATCTTTTGACAAACAGGTGACAAGATCCGCGGACCAATTCTGGCTGCCCTCCATCAAATCTCTCAGATGAACTGAAGACATGGTTTCAAAGACCACCTCGTAAAGCGGCAGTACAAAACATCTTGGAGCGTTCCGTTCCTTTCCAGACGATGGCAATGGGTATGTGGAATCAGGTTCGGATCGCTCTAAGGTCAACCCAGCAGCAGCAACTACAGAATTGAGGAGAAAGCATGAAGAAGTATTTTTGGGTATTCATTACGCTCAGCAGTCTCTTGGCGTTGGCCATGGGAGTGCAGGCGCAAACAGGATTTGGGTTTAACAGTTCCAATATTGCCGGCTTTCCGACGGGGGCAGTGGAACTGACGGGCGGGGGCGCTTACAACCCAGCCACTCGCTTCGTCCACTCCGGGGGAGGCTTCCGGTGTATCGCTTCTGTGCAGCAAGGGCCGCTCAATGGGTGCCTGGCGGGACAGGGTATCCGATGGGATACAGCTGCGCTGCTGTCCTCCGCGCCCTTCAAGTGCACCGGCGCGGTCTCTGAGCCGGGGCAAACCGCGAATACCAGCGCTAACACCGTCGTGTTGGTGGCAGACTTCTATCGCCAGGGTGACGGAAATGATGAGTCCTTCACGGCGAAGATGATCGTGTCAGAGGCAGATCTTCCGGGCCATCCAGGGGTCAACGTTTGGATACAAGGCGTAGGCTGCGGCTCCGCGATCGTAAATTTCAGCCGAGCGAATCACTAGCGGCGAAGCACACGCGACCTGCCCCCAGAAATCAGTCTCGCAGATGGCCGTCGAGGCGGACAGTTTGCTGGGAGGCAGGCGCGTCAAGTGCCAGCGGGGAGAGCCGAAACAGCAACGGGGGAGGAGCGAGGCTTGACTGGCGCTGCCCTGTGGAAGTACTTGCTCAATCGTTGGCGAAGCTGCAGGCGAGCTCTCCAGGTTCGCGCTTTGACCGCGGCCACACTCAAGCCCAGCGCTTCTGCCGTCTGTTCCAATGAGAGTCCTTCGATGTCCCGCAATACGAAGACCATTCTCAAGCCCGGACTTAACTTTTGTAAGGCTCTGCGCAGGATCTCCTGCAACTCAGCCGCCCTGTACAGCTGCTCAGGATTCGGAGCCCAATCCGCGACATCTATGGGGAGATGGTCATCATCTTCGGGGTTGGAGTTACTGTCGAGAGAAAACTCCTTTGCCAGGCGCCGTTTTCGCAGCTTCATCAGGGCGAGATTCAAAACAATACGGATCAGCCAGGTCGAAAATTTGGAATCCTCCCGGAACTGCTGCAAATGCTGAAAGGCCTTCAGGAATGCATCCTGCACTGCGTCCTCGGCGTCTTCGGCGTTTTGCGTGAGGTGGTGAGCGATGCGAAAGAGTTTGCGGTCGTATCGTTTTACAAGTTCCCCAAAGGCAGCGACATCTCCCTGCTTGCTGGCATGGACTAAGGCCAGGTCACTGCCTGGCGAATCGCTCACCTCAATTTGCGCTGAATTTTGCCCCACGTGCTTCCTCATTTCCGCTTCAGCCAAGGGCTATCGCTGCTTGCCGAACTCCGGCTAGGGTACGAATTTGTAACCAACGCCGTGCATAGTTCGAAAATGAACCGGCCGGGCGGGGTCTTTTTCGAGTTTCTGGCGCAGTTTTAAGACATGGTTGTCGACGGTGCGGGTCGAAGGATAGTTTTCGTATCCCCACGCCTCATTCAGCAATTCATCCCGCGAAAGTACCCTGTCCGGATTTAACAGAAAACATCTGAGTGTCTTGAACTGCTGAGAAGTCAGGGTTATCGATTCGCCCGACGAGCGAGTCACTTTCATCTTAAAGAAATCAACGCAGATATCACCGAACCGAGTAACGTTGCTCGCAGCCGAACTATTCGAGTCGCGAACGAACTGGCGAAGGCGGGCTACCAGTTCCTTCCAGCTGAAACGTAATAAGACTCCCGGCGCCGCAGTGGAAGGCTCCGTCTTTGGTCCTTGCATGTGGTTCCACTCGCCTTGTGGTACCAGCACTAAATGGTCGTTATCCGATTGCAGGAATTCCCGGAAAGCCACAGGGTCCAGACGGTCGTCCTCGTCGGGTGCCAAGAGCCCCCTTGCCTCGTTCTCAGCGGTCATATTCGCGGTTCCTCCAGCATTGACAGTTGGCTTCAAGTGCTGCCACCCTCCGCTGCCGCCGGTTTGCAAAATAAGCCGCCAGCCGCGGTGAACTGGCTAATTTGGTGCCGCGACAATCTGATGCGCCAGGTGTGGTCGGGTCAATTCACCGCGGCTTTTCTGTCCATTAACAATGTATTTCTTTGCAAGGTGTTGATTACATTATGCTTACATGTTGATATTTCCCAAGGTTATGGTGCTGCGCGCATGCTAGACTGCGCTGCGAGCGGGCTGCCGGATGGACCGATTGCGGCATACTTCCGTCGTGCGTTTTGGGACCTACGAAATTGATCTCCACTCCGGAGAATTTCGCAAGGCGGGCATACGGGTCAGGGTGCAGCAGCAGCCGCTGAGGCTTCTGCAGGCGCTGTTGGATCGCCCCGGCGAAGTCGTGACCCGGGAAGAACTGCGAAGCCGAATATGGCCAAATGAAAGCTTTGGCGATTTTGACCAGGCAGTTAACGTCGCCATCGCAAAGCTAAGGGCAGCGTTA
>DASVBI010000154.1:0-3971 GCA_036375915.1 Terriglobales bacterium
CACACTCAATTCCCGTCCCACCTGGCCAATGGGTTCGCTGATTTTCTTGTAGCGCATGACGGAAGTCCTCGAGACCACCCGCACAGTGCCCATCTGGGCAAGCGTTGTGATCAGTTCATCGGTCATGCCATCGGCGAAATATTCCTGCTCGGGATCGCGCGACAGATTTTCTAACGGCAACACTGCAATAGACCGGATTGGAGTGGTTCTGGTGCGCAGCCACTCGCGTGCGCCGGCAACATCGAATGTGAATACGATTACGAGCAGAAGCGCGCCCCCAAGCAAGCCAGCCAGCAGGTTGGAAATCCATCTGCGAAGCGACTGGCGGCGAGAGTCCTGCTGCTCCCCCTTTGTTGGTCTTGTCGTCTCACCAGGGTTTGGCGCCACAGACGGGGAGACCGGTGCAATAAACCGGTATCCGCGTCTTGCTACCGTCTCAATGAAGCGCGGGCTGTCGGACGAATCTCCCAGCACATCGCGCAACCGAGCCATTGCGCTGTAGAGTCCCTGATCAAACTCGACGAACGTGTTGGCAGACCACACCCGCTGCCGAAGTTCATCTCGCGAAACAACTTGTCCAGGATTTTCTAGAAGAACCCGCAGGACTCTTAGCGGCTGTTCCTGTAATTTGATTTTGACGCCTTGTTTCCGCAGTTCCGCCCTCTGCAGGTCGAGCTCAAAAACTCCAAACTGCACGATTTTCGGGGTGGACGCTGGCGACGGCATCCGCGAAGTGAAACTGAAAGAGTCTAGCATGGCTTTCCAGAGCCTCTTAACGTCGCCGCCAGACCCTCCTGCAGGCTGTTGCTGCCACGCGACTTAGCGCGTTAGAAACAGGTCAGTTGACTGGCCGAAGCTCCAGCCTTAAGTTCCCTCGCGTTCGCGGCACCAATTTGAATGCGCGCAACCCATCCATGCGCTATGGAGGACGAATCTGATGAAAAACAGGTTGTTTTTTGCCGTATGCCTTACGTTACTCGGGATCGCAACGACTGCCCAGGCAAAGACCCACCGCCGGTTCACACTGATCCTCGACTTCAGCACCTGTGTCGCCGATCCCGCCAATCCCAACATCGTCACCTGCCAGGAAAAGAATGGAACCGGGAAGCCGGTTGGCCACATCGCGGTAACGTTCCAAGGCCCGATCGCCAACGATGGCACATGTGCTACGAATTTCCTTTGCAACGGGACCTGGCATGAGGGCTATCTTTACACCCTCGGAGGAGGAAATATCACCGTCGGCACGGCCACTGCCTATCAGGGGCAAGCGCCATTCAAGGACGAAAACGGATTCGCGCCCGTCATGGGCTTCTCAATAGGAGAAATCACCGGCGGCTCAGGAAAATACAAAGACATCGCTGGAATCCTGACCATGCGGTGGGATGCCAACGTCTGCATCTGTCTGTTTGACATCATTGAGCCATAGCTGAAGAAAGGTAAGAGACAAAAGAACACCAGACTCAGCCTCCTCTTGTCACTTATCTTCATAGGCATTGATGAGCGACCGAAAGCAGCTTGCTCCATCTCGAGCGCAACAGTGTGTCTCAAAAGACAAGCGAATAAGACGCGACCTCGTCATCAACGTTCTGCTAATCATCGCAGGAATTGTGCTGGCGTTTGCGCTCTTCGCAGCTGGTGCGATGTGGAGAAGCAGGATGTCCGCCCGGCCTGCCAGGACCTCGCTTAATACGATGGGACAGAAATACGAGCGGCAGTGGCGATGAGAGCGCCGGTCGAACGGCCACGGCCGCCATTACCCCCGCGCGACGCGCGGTGGATTTAAGTGCTCGGCACTACCAGTTGGCAAGAGTGCGTCTTCAGCACCAGCCACACTTCGCGCCCGGGGTGGAGCTGCAGCGAGTCGCGCGCCCCGGGAGTAAGGTGGACTTCAAAGCGGACGCCGCAATCCACCTGCGCGGTAATCATGAAATCGCGCTGCTCCAGGGTGAGCACCACGCCCGGAATGATGTTGCGCGCGCTGATGTCGTGGGGACGGCTGGTGGCCAGCAGAATGTCGCCCGCGCGGACGGCCACGCGCGCTGTTCCCCCCGGGGCAACCCGGCTGAGCGGAACCTCCAGCGTTACCGCCGTGCCCGCCAGGCGGCAAGTCATCGTGCCTTGAGCTTCGTGCGTGGCATCCAGCGTGGCGTCAAAAATATTCTCGAAGCCGGCCAGCTGGGCCACCGCCTCCTGCCGCGGCGCGTTTAACACGTCATGTGGCGTGCCCTGGGCGATCAGCCTGCCGGCTTCCAGCACGACGGCGCGTTCACCCAGCGCAAACACCTCGCCGCGGTCGTGAGTCACATAAAGGATGGGTATCTGGTGCGCCCGGTTCCACGCCCGCAGGTCGTCCACGATTGCCGATTTGGTGGGCGCGTCCAGCCCGCCCAGCGGCTCATCCAGCAGCAACAAATCGGGATCGGTGACCAGGGCGCGCGCCAGGGCCACGCGCTGGCGCTCTCCGCCGGAAATTTCCCCCGGGTAGCGCGCGCGCAGGTGCAAGGCACGCAGGGATTCCAGAATAGCGGCGGTGCGGCGGACTTGCTCTTTCCCGGGAATCTCGGCCAGCCCGTAGCGGACGTTCGCCTCCACCGTCAAGTGGGGGAACAGCGCCAGATCCTGGAACACATATCCCAGCGAGCGCTTGCGTGTGGGAAGGTTCACGCCCGCTGCTTTATCGAACAGCACGCGGCCGCGCAGCGCAATGTGGCCGGCGTCGGGCTCCAGCAAGCCCGCCAGGCAGTCCAACAGAGTGGTCTTGCCCGCGCCGGAAGCGCCAAAAAGAATGGTGATGCCGGGCGGCGCGGCAAGCTGCGCGTCCAGCGCGAACTCGCGGCTGCCGTTGGCTCGCAATCGCTTCTGGAGGTGCGCGCTCAGGCCCGCGGGCGCTGCACCCGCTGGCCCGCCGGCCGTTGTTGCCGGCTTCCCGCCGCGCTTCACTACCTCCACGGCCATATCGCCCACACTTTCCGGTTCCAAGCGTACACCAGCGAAAGCGCCACGAAGGAAATGGCCAGCAGCACCAGCGCCGTCTGGTTGGCGGAAGCGTAGTTCGTGGCCTGCACCTGGTCATAGATATCAATGGAGACGGTGCGCGTCACCCCCGGAATGTTGCCGCCCACCATCAGCACCACCCCGAACTCGCCCATGGTGTGGGCGAAGGTCAGGGCAATCGCCGTCAGCAATCCGGAAACCGACAGCGGCAGAATGATGCGGAAGAAGGTGCGCAGGCGGGAGGCGCCCAGGGTGGCGGAGGCAGCCACAAATTTGGCGTCCACGGTGGAGAACGCCGCCGCCAGCGGCTGCACTGTGAACGGCAGGCTGTAAATCACTGACCCGATGACCAGCGCCTCGAAAGTGAAGGCCAGGGTGTGCCCGGTCAGCGCTTCCCACCAGCGCCCGATGGGGCTTTTGGAGCCCAGAGCCAGAAGAATGTAGAAGCCGAGCACGGTAGGCGGCAGCACCAGCGGCATTCCCACCACCGCCTCGATCAGAAATTTCCAGCGCCGCCGCGAGTAGGTGAGCCAGTAGGCGATGGGCAGCCCCAGCACCAGCAGGATGGCTGTAACCAGCACCGCCAGCTTCACCGTCAGCAGGAAGGCTTGCCAGTCCATTCAGCGGGCCTCCTTGGGCGTCTCGAAGCCGAACTGCCGGAAGATGGCCTGCGACTCCGGCCCAGTAAGGTATTTCAAAAACTGCTCCGCCAGCGTTTTATTCCGCGAACGGGAGATGATTACCGCTCCTTGTTTTAAGGCGGGGTAGGAATCGGTGGGCACCACCCAGTAGCGGCCCTGGGGGCGAACGCTGGGAGCAAGCGCGTGCGCCAGCGCGATGATGCCCACCTGGGCGTTGCCTGATTCGGCGAACTGCGCCGCCTGGCCCACGTTTTCCCCCAGCACCAGGCGGCCGGCCAGCTGATCATACAGCCCAAAATGGCGCAGCGCGGCCACCGCGGCGCGGCCGTAGGGAGC
>DASVBI010000678.1:0-2084 GCA_036375915.1 Terriglobales bacterium
AGGCTCTCGATCCCAACCTGCCGCTCACCAACGTCTGGCCTATTGGAGAAGTCATCCATCAGGCCCTGTGGGCGGCGCGTTTCAGCGCCGGCCTGCTGTCTATTTTTGCGCTGGTTGCCGTGCTGCTGTGTGCAGTGGGGATTTACGGAGTGGTTGGCTATACCGTGGGCCTGCGGGTGCGCGAAATTGGCATTCGCCTGGCTTTAGGGGCGCAGCCCCGGGATGTGGCGCTGATGATTCTGCGGCAGAGCGCCGCCACGCTCGGCATTGGCCTGGGTATCGGGCTGGTGTCCGCCTTCGTGCTGGCGCACTTTATTACCAACCTGCTCTACGGGATCAGCGCTACGACACCAGCGGCTTTTGTAATTACGGCTATCCTCCTGGCGCTCGTGGGCCTGCTGGCCAGCTATGTGCCGGCGCGCCGCGCGGCTGCGCTGGATCCCCTGCTGGCCGTGCGCAATGAGTAATCAGGATCTGGCTTCTGGCTTCTGGCTAAAAGCTCGCGGCGAGTGCTCACCAGTAGCCGCGACCCGCGAGTTACCCTCCTGGAGCACTGGGCCAAATCGAAGCCATGAGCCCATCTCGGCGGTGAAAAGCACTTTCCGGCGCGGACGGCGACGCTTCACGGCCTGCTAAGCTGGCGGGCCGGCAGTTCAAATCTCAATGCCATGGACACACGATGAAAGAGCAAGAAGCAATCCACGTTCCGGGCCTGTTTTCGGTGGCAGGAAAAACTGCCCTGATTACCGGCGGCTCGCGCGGCATCGGGCTGATGATTGCCCGCGGCTTGCTGGAGGCCGGCGCCAGGGTCTATATCTCATCGCGCAAGAAAGCTGCATGTGAGGAGGCCGCGCAGGCGTTGCGCCAGGCGGGCGAGTGCCTGTCGCTGCCCGCCGATGTGTCCACCAGCCAGGGTTGCCGGCAACTGGCGGTGGAGTTTGCCAAAGGCGAAGACCGCCTGCACATTCTGGTCAACAACGCGGGCGCCGCCTGGGGCGCGACACTGGCCGACTATCCCGAGTCCGGCTGGGACAAAGTGATGAACACCAACGTCAAATCTGTCTTCTTTCTCACCCGGGAACTGGTTCCTATGCTGGAGAAGGCGGCTACCGCCGCCGATCCGGCGCGGGTTATTAATATCGGCTCCATTGACGGGCTGAAGCCGCCCTTCTATGAGGTTTATGCCTACCCGGCCAGCAAAGCCGCGGTGCACCATCTGACCCGCGACCTGGCGGTGAAGCTGGGCGGCAAGAACATTACCGTCAACGCGCTTGCCCCCGGGCCCTTCGAGAGCCATATGACCGCCGCCATGCTGGAGCATTTCCAATCCCGGCTGGAGCAGGCTTGCCCCCTGCGCCGCATCGGAACCGCCGCCGACATGGCCGGAGCTGTGATTTACCTGGCTTCGCGCGCCGGGGCCTATGTCAACGGCGCGGTCATTCCGGTGGACGGGGGAATCAGCCTGAGCTGAGCTTGCCTTTTCTGAATTCCACAGCGATTTACCACCAAGCCGCAAAGGACGCGGAGAAATTACTACTTCGAGTCCCTTGGACCTGGCGTCTCGGCTGTAAAGAGGGTTTCAGGCCAGGGCGCGTGCTCTGGCCAGGCGCTCGGCAATGATGATGTAGGCGGAAGGATTGAACGCCATGCCCACATGGGTGCCGGGAACCTCGAAGTTGACTTCGGGATCCTTGGTGATGCAGGTTCGCCAGTCCACGATGCCATCGTCACGGGTGTAGATGGCGGTCTCCAGCACTTCTTCTGAAATGTTGCGGCGGAGGGAGTCCAGGAAATCGCAGGTGCAGCGCCCGGTGTAGCAGCCGGGTAAAACTCCAGGCCCGTGCTCTTCCTGGATGCGCTTGCGCACCACTTCCGCCACCCGCAGCACGCTGCGATGGGCTACGGTGCCACGGAAGGGCGCGGCGAGCGTGATTACAGAGGCAATGTCGTCCGGCCTCTGCCCGGCCACCGAGCGCGCAATGACTCCGCCCAGGCTATGGCCGATGACGTGCACTCGCCGCCCAGTCTGTTTGCGCGCTTTACTGATGGTTTCGTTCAGACGCCTCTGGATCAGCAGGTTGGGG
>DASVBI010000574.1:0-7233 GCA_036375915.1 Terriglobales bacterium
GATTCACAGCCCAAGTCGAGGCGAACGTCTACCGGAATGCCATGATAATCGAAGAGCACCACGTGAAAGTCGGGCATGTTGCGCCCGTCGGGGAAGTGGAAAATGCCCCCCAGGGCCTGGGCGGAGCGCGGAATCTCGTTCCAGCCCAGCGTGAACATCATACCGCTGAGCAGGTGCACCATGAGGTCTCCGGCCACACCCGTGCCGTACTCCTTCCAGCAGCGCCAGCGGGCGAAATGGTAGGGGTTGAAGGGAATTTTGGGGGCGTCGTTCAGCCAGGTGTCCCAGTCCAGGTTCTTGGGGGAGAGGTCCAGGGGCGGGGGATACTGCCAGGCACCGGTGGGATCGTTGCGGCCCAGAGTGAGCTCCACCATCTCGATGTCGCCGATGGCGCCGTCGTGGTAGAGATCGCGAGCCTTGGCGGCCAGATTGGAGCTGACGCGCTGGGAGCCGATCTGCACGATGCGGTTGTTCTTCTGCGCCGCCTCCACCATGGCAAAGCCGTCGGGGATGGTGTGCGACATGGGCTTCTCGCAGTAGATGTCCTTGCCGGCGTTGCAGGCGTCCACTACCACGCGGCGGTGCCAGTGGTCGGGGACGGCGGCCACGAGGCAATCAATATCCTTGCGCTCCAGCAGGTCGTGGTAGCGGCGGGAGGCGGGCAAGCTGGGATTGCTGGTGATTTCCCGGGCCAAGGTGTGGCGTCCATCGTAGAGGTCGGCGGCGCCGACACATTCCACGCCCGGCAAGGTGATGGCATTGGCGAGCAAGCCGGAGCCTTGCATGCCGATGCCGACCATGCCGAAGCGCACGCGGTCACTGGGGGCGACGGGCTTGGTTTGCGCGGCGAGCGGGTCGGCATCAAGCAAGATAGTGTTGGCGGCAAGCAGGCCACCGGCAGCCACCGCGCTGGACTGCAGAAACTGACGACGGGAAAAATCATTCTTCATGACGTGTTTCTCCTCCGCTAATACCTGATCAAAAAATAACCGGCCAGGACTACTTCAAGGGCTTAATGGCTACTTCCTTAAAGAAGACAACATCGTTGTCGCTGTGGTTCTGCAGCCCGATGTAGCCGAAGTTGGGCCGCGGCCCGTGCTGGGGCTCGAAATCGAATTTTTTGGCCGGCACCGGGTCGCCTTCCTTGTAGTCCACCACCTTCTTGCCGTTGAGCACGACGATGGTGCTGGGCCCGTCGAGGGTGATGTCCATCGTGTTCCACTCCGGTCCCGGCTTCCAGGCGTGCGGCGCCAGCGGCTTGGTGAGGGAATAGAGCATGCCGGTCTGGTGGTATTCGTCCTCGGCGGGCTTGGAGCGCTCGGGGTGGTTATCAATCTGCACTTCGTAGCCGTAGTTCACCGGCATCCATGGTTCGGTGGGCGGAATGGGAATGCGGATAAAGACGCCGGAATTATCGTTCTCGTCGCGCATGCGCCAGACGGTGTGGAGGACGCAGTTGGCGATTTTGCCGCCGGTCCAGTAGAGCAGGCCCATGCCGCCGTGGGTATGGATAAGGCCATCCTTCTCCACCGTCATGTAACCCGGTCCCACGTGCTTCCAGCCCTTCAAGTCCTTGCCGTTGAAGAGCTGGCGCCACTGGTTGGGATTGCCGGTGCAGACATTCTGAGCATTGGAATCAGCGGCAAAAGAAACGGCCGAGAGGAAGGCCAACAAAGAAATGGAGATGGCAAGTCGTTTCAGCATGCGAGCCCCTGGGATGTGAGAATCGAAAGCAACCAAAACCTGGGTGCGGGGAGAGCATCGCCGGGGCGAACCGCCGCGTCAGAATTTTACAGAGCCCGCCATCATACTCGGAACGCAAGAAAAAGTAAGCGCCCGGCTGTACTTTTTCGGTTGCGGCGGAGCGCCTTGCGGGGGTAGGGTCGTTGCGCCGAAGAGGATAAAGCGGCAATCATGAACCGACGAGAATTCTCGCGCGCCGCCGCCCGGGCCGTCGCTGCCGCCGCCGTGCTTCCCGCCGCCACCCGGCTGCAAGGAGCGGCCATCAGCCCGCATTCCCAAGATGACGCGGCCGTTCCCAGGCTTTCGGTAATGTTGTGGACGGTGTTCCGGGAACTGCCCTTCGAGCAGCGGCTGGAGAAGGTGGCCGAGGCCGGCTACCGGGCAGTGGAGCTGGTGGAGGAATTCAAAGACTGGCAGAGGGCGGATTTCGCGCGGGTTGCCGCCCGCCGGCGCGCCCTGGGTATCAGGTTTGACGCCACCGCCGGGCTTTCGAGCGGGGTTGCCGATCCGGCCGCGCGCCAGAAATTCCTGGAGGAAGTGGGCAAGATGCTGCCCATCATGGAAAAGCTGGAGTGCCCGCAACTGATCGTGCTCTCGGGCAATTCGGTTCCGGGCTTGAGCCGGGAAGCGCAGCACCAGAGCTGCATTGAAGGGCTGCAGCAGGCGGCGGATCTGGCGGCGGGCCACGATATCACGCTGCTGCTGGAAAACATTGATCCGGAGGAGAACCCCCGGTATTACCTGACGTCTTCGCGGGAGGGCTTTGAAATTGTGCGCCGGGTGAACCGGCGCAATGTGCGTTTTCTTTACGACTTCTACCACGAGCAGATCGCGGAAGGAAACCTGATGGAGACGCTGGAGAAGAACTTCGCCCAACTGGGCCTGGTGCACGTGGCGGATGTGCCCGGGCGGCATGAGCCGGGGACGGGTGAAATCAACTATGGCAACATTTTCCGCAAGCTGGCGGAACTCAAGTATGAGGGCTACATGGCCATGGAATTTCTGCCCCAGGGGGAGGGGGTGGCGGCGCTGGGGGCGGCGCGGCGCCTGGCCATTAGCTCGTGGCACGAGCCATTTCCGGGTTCCGCGCGAAGCAAAACGTAACCATGTGAAAGCAGGGGATTTGACTTTGGCCGCCGCGGGGGAGTATCTTGCGCCCACAGCTTGCCGAGGTCTTCCGGCTGGGATCGGCTGGCCGCGTTCGCTTCGGCCTTTCAGAGATAACGGCTCTCGGCTCGTCTCCGATTCATGAAACGACGCGACGCACTCAAGCTGATCGCCGGCGCAGCCGCAGTTCCCGCTCTTTACTCCCACGACCTGTTCGCCCTGGGCCGCGAAATCCAGCAACAGCTGGGCTCCACTTCCGCGCTCAAGACTCTCAATGCCCAGCAGAACGCCACAGTTACGGCGATTGCCGAGATGATCATCCCCGCCACGGACACGCCTGGGGCCAAGGGAGCGCGGGTGAATGAATTTATTGACCTCATCCTGAGCGAGTGGTGCGCGGAAGCGGATTGCCGCCGCTTTCTAGAGGGCGTGTCCCAGACCGACGAACGCAGCCGGAAGATGTTCGGCAAAGATTTTGTGAACTGCAATGCGCAGCAGCAGACGGAATTGCTGACCGCCCTGGACGAGGAAGTTACCAGGCTGCGCGAAGCCAATGTTCAGGAGCGGGAGCACGCCAGCCCCGCCGTACAGGACTCTGAGAACCCGCTGGAGCAGAACTTCTTCTATCAGATGAAGCGCCTTACCTTGTTCGGCTACTACACCTCCGAGGTGGGCTGGACCCAGGAACTGGGGCGCCCGCCGGTGCATATAGGTCCTTACCAGGCCTGCGTTCCGCTCTCCGCATCAGGGAAGACGAATGCCAGCTAATACTTACGACGCCATCGTGGTCGGCTCCGGCATGACCGGGGGCTGGGCAGCCAAGGAACTGGGACAGAAGGGCCTGAATACGCTGGTGCTGGAGGCGGGGCGGTCCATTGATCCGGCCAAAGACTATTGCGAACATGTGCCCGACTGGGGAGTAAAGTTTCGCGGCTTGGGCGACCGCCGCCAGGAGCTGAAGACCCAGCCCATCCAGCGCACCTGCTATGCCTGCGACGAGTGGGCGGCCAAATTTTTCGTCAACGACCTGGAGAATCCCTACACCACGCCGCCTGACAAGCCTTTCAGTTATATCCGCGGGCGGCACGTAGGCGGGCGCTCCATCATGTGGGGGCGGCAGACTTACCGCTGGAGCGACCTGGACTTTGAGGCCAACGCGCGCGAGGGCATCGGGGTGGACTGGCCCATCCGCTATGCCGACATCGCCCCCTGGTACGACTACGTGGAGGAGTTTGCCGGCATCAGCGGGCAAGCGGAAGGATTGCCGCAGCTGCCCGACGGGCGCTTCCTGCCGGCCATGGAGATGAACTGCGCGGAGGTGGCGGTGAAGGAGGCCATCGGGAAACACTGGCCGGGCGAGCGCATGATGACCATCGGGCGCTGCGCCGTGCTTACCCGTCCGCACAGGGGGCGCATGGCGTGCCACTACTGCGGCTCCTGCCATCGCGGCTGCATGTCACGCGCTTACTTCAGCAGCCTGAACGCCACGCTGCCGGTAGCGCTGGCCACGGGGAAGGTGACGCTGCGGCCTTACAGCATCGTTCACAGCCTGAGCTACGACGACCATACGCGGCGGGTGACGGGGGTGCGGGTGATTGACGCGCAAAGCCGGCAGGCGACGGAGTACCGGTCGAAAGTTATTTTTCTCTGCGCTTCCACGCTGGAATCGGCGCGCATCCTGCTCAACTCCTCCACGCCGCAGTTTCCTAACGGGCTGGCAAACTCCAGTGGCGAACTGGGACACAACCTGATGGACCATGCCACCGGGGCGGGCGCTTCCGGCATGATTCCCGGATACGAGGACAAGACTTCCATTGGCAACCGGCCCAACGGGATCTACATACCGCGTTTCCGCAACGTGAAAAGCAAATCGCAATTCCTGCGGGGATATGGCTACCAGGGCGGGGCGGGGCGGTCGGATTGGCGGCGCGGAGTGAACCAGGCGGGTTTTGGCGCCGATTTCAAAGGGTCATTGAAGCATCCCGGACCCTGGTATTTCGATATGGGCGCGTTCTGCGAGTGCCTGCCGAAACATGAAAACTACGTCGAACTGGACCGCTCGCGCAGCGACGCGTGGGGTGTTCCGGTCCTGAAAATCAATTGCGCCTACGGCCCCAATGAAAAGGCGCTGCTGCAGGATGCGGCCATCGCCGCGGCGGAAATGCTGGCGGCGGCGGGCGCGCGCGACATACAGGCTTTCGTCGAAGCCGACGCTCCGGGGCTGGCAATTCACGAAATGGGAACGGCTCGCATGGGGCGCGATCCCAAAACTTCCGTACTCAACGCTTACAACCAGGCGCACGACATCAAGAACCTGTTTGTGACCGATGGGGCCTGCATGGCTTCCTCGTCGTGCGTGAATCCCTCCATCACCTACATGGCGCTGACCGCGCGCGCCTGCCACTACGCTGTCGAGCAGATGAAACGAGGAGAAATCCAGTCATGATGAACCGCCGCGAATTCCTGGGGACAGCCGCCGCCACCGTGGTGTTCAGCCGCCTGGCTGCATTTGCCGCCGACGAGCACAAACTGGGCGCTATTGGGTTGCAGCTTTACACCGTCCGCGACCAGATGGCTAAGGATTTTGACGGCACCATCGCCAAGGTGGCTGCTACCGGGTACAAAGAAACGGAATTTGCCGGGTATTTCAAGCGCACGCCGCAGCAGGTGAAGGCGGTGCTGGAGCGCAACCGCCTGGCAGCGCCCTCGGCCCACATTCCTGTGGAGGACCTGCGCGCCAAGCTGCCGCAGGTGATTGAGGCGGCGCACGTGATTGGCCACCAGTACATCGTCAATCCCTGGATCAACGAGGAAGACCGGGGTTCGCTGGACAAGTGGAAGAAGATGGCGAACTTTTTCAATGAAACCGGCAGGAAGGTGAAGGAGGCCGGGCTGCAGTTCGCGCACCATAACCACGATTTCGAGTTCCAGCCTACCGATGGCAAGGTGCCTTACGATCTTCTGCTGAAGGAGACCGACCCCGACCTGGTGAAGCTGGAGATGGATTTGTACTGGATTACGGCCGCCGGGCAGGACCCGCTGAAATATTTCAACGAATATCCGGGGCGCTTCCCCATGCTGCACGTGAAGGACCGGCCGGTTAAGCTGCCGCACCCCGTGTACGTGACGGAGAACGCGAAGTTTGCTCCGGTCGGGCGGGGTGTGGTGGACTTCAAGCGGGTGTTCGCCCACGCCGAGAAAGGCGGAGTGAAGCACTATTACGTGGAGCAGGACTACAGCCAGGGGTCGCCCTTTGAGGCCATCAAGATCAGTTACGACGACCTTCGCAAGATGCGCTTTTAGGTTGCACAGAGGAGCGGCATACGAAACGCAGAGAATTTCTCACCCAAATCGGCAAAGGCCTGACTGCGGCGGCGGTTTGTAGCGGCGCCGGCGACCTGCTGTTCGCCGGGCAAAGCAAGAGCGGAGCCGCGGCTTCGCCCAAACTGGAACGAGTGTGTATTTCCAGCTGGAGCTTTCACAACTACTTTCTCTCGACGCGGGAAAAGGATTTCCATCTGTCCGGGGAGATGCTGAAGCTGGTGGATTTTCCGGAGATGGTGGCCGACCGCTATCACGTTCACACCATGGAATTCGTGGCGCCCCATTTCGAGTCCACCCGCCCCAGTTATCTGAATGAACTGAAGGCGCGGCTGGCCAAGGCGCACTCGCGGGTGGTGAACATCCCGGTGGATATCCAGGAATTCTCGACCGGAGGCGGGCTCTCTGACCAGAACGACGCGGTGCGCAACAGGGCCATTCAGGGGGCGATGCGGTGGATTGACGTTGGCCGCGAGTTGGGCTGCCAGTCGGTGCGCTGCGATCCGGGCAAAATGCATCCCAGCAATCTTGCCCCTACCGCCGATTCGTACCGGAAGATCGGCACGTATGGCCACATGAAAAAGGTCAAGGTCATCATCGAGAACCACGATGAAATCGGTTCTACCCACCCCGAGGTGCTGGTGAGCCTTTTCAAGATGGTGGGCCACCACCGGGTGGGGGCGTTGCCCGATTTCGGCAATTTTTCCGATGAAGCGACACGGGAGCGCGGCCTGACCCTGTTGTTTCGCTGGGCCTTCGACGTATGCCATGCCAAGGGTTATGAATTTGACGCCGCCGGCAAAGAAACCAAATTCAACTTTCCCAAATGCGTGGACATTTCAAAAAAAGCCAAGTTCGGCGGTGTGTACTCCATCGAGTTCGAAGGCCCCAACACCTACGACCCGTACGAGGGGGTGCAGAAGGTGGTGGATGAGCTGGTGATGTATCTATAAGGTGTCGTGGGGACAGGATAGTTTGGTTGGGGATAAGGGAAACACAAGGTCCCCTTCGGCAAGCTCAGGGCAAGCTCTCGACTCGCGCGCCCCGCTCCCGCCAAGCGGG
>DASVBI010000469.1:0-3641 GCA_036375915.1 Terriglobales bacterium
CAACGTGCAGGTGGAGACCACCGTCCTGGGCGGAAAAGTGGTGTGGCAAAGGACGGCACAGTAGCCGGGCCGAGGAAAACCTGCAACGCAGAGGTCGCGGAGAAAAACCCTCGGCGCGGAGAACGCAGAGGAAGATTAGAAGTCAGCAGCGTTTTGCAGGAGAGAGGTCCGGGAAGAGAAGTTTCTGCTGGTGGTTCTGCCCGACCTACTAGCTCACGAATGCACCGGTCCTTCGTTGGCGCTCGCCACGCAGGCCCATCTCGCACTGGCTCAAGATGACATCCGGTGATTTTTCATCGTGTTCTCCGCGAACTCTGCGTTAAGGCTTTGGATCTTCCAGGCGGAGCAGATCGGAAACCTTTTCCCGGCGGCGAATAAGGCGCGACTTGCCGCCATCCACCAGGACCTCGGCGGGACGCGGGCGGGTGTTGTAGTTGGAGGCCAGCACCATGCCGTAGGCGCCGACGTCAAGGATGACGAGCAGATCGCCGTCATTGACCGGGGGCATCTCGCGGCCGCGGGCAAAAAAGTCTCCTGTTTCGCAGATGGGGCCAACCACGTCGAAGAGTTCGTGCTCGCCGGCAGGACGGCGCAGGACGGGCACAATTTCGTGGTAAGCGTCGTAGAGAGCGGGCCGCAGCAGGTCATTCATGGCCGCATCCACCACCAGGAATTTTTTGCTGTTGTTGCTCTTGTGATAGAGCACGCGGGTGAGAAGCACGCCCGCCGGTCCAACGATGGAGCGCCCTGGCTCCAGCAGCAAATGCAGTTTAAGGCCGCGCAGGGGAGTGGTGAGGGCGGCGGCATAGCGAGCGCTGAATTCAGCGAACCCGGGCAGGCCGAGCCGGGTATAAGGAATGCCAAGGCCGCCGCCGCCGTCCACGTAGCGAATGGTATGGCCATCTGCGCGCAAGCCCCGCACCAGGTCTGCCACACGCTCCATGGCGGCCGTAAACGGCGCCAGGTTGGTAATCTGCGAGCCGATGTGCACGCTGACGCCGGCTACTTCCAAGAACAGGCTGTCGGCAGCGCGGGCGTAGAGGCGCGGGGCATCGTGAATGGGCACCCCAAACTTGTGGCGATGCAATCCGGTGGAGATGTAGGGATGGGTTTCCGCGGGCACATCAGGATTGACGCGGAGGGCGACGCGGGCAGTAACGCGGCGGCGCCGGGCGCGCTCCGCCAGTAATTCCAGTTCGCTCTCGCTCTCCAGGTTAAAGAGCAAAATGCCGGCTTTAAGCGCGGCATCCATTTCGGCCGCGGTTTTACCCACGCCGGAGAACACGACCTTCCTGGCCGCCCGGCGGTCCGCCTGCAGAACGCGCTCCAGTTCGCCTCCCGAGACCACGTCAAAGCCGCAACCCAAACCCGCCAGCAGCCGCAAAATCGCCAGGTTCGAGTTTGCCTTTACGGAGTAGCAGACGGTGTGGGGAGAGCCTCGGAAAGCGCGGTCGAACTCGCGATAACGCCGGCGAATGGCGCCGGCGGAGTAGACGTACAAAGGGGTGGCGAATTCTTCAGCCAGCGAGGACAGCGGAACCTGCTCGCAATACAGCGCGGTTTCCGCGGCCGCACTCTTGTCTCGGCGGCCTGCGCTCCGGCGGTATGCGAATCCGGGCGAGCGCAAAACCATTGGAAGCGCGGCGGGACGCTTAGCTGCAGATTGGGATTTGAACTTAGCCACCTACTTGACCTTCAAAGCGACCACGGTTTGATCGTCGAAAGCCTCCACCCCGGCGGCGTGATGGTTGACCGCGGTGAAGATTTCCGCGACTACATCGGTGGCCGAACCTTCACCGGTGCGGGCCACCACCTTTTCGAGGCGCTCCCGTCCGAATAAGGTGCCGTTGTGGCTGCGGGCGTCGAGAATGCCATCGCTGAAGAAGACAAAAAGGTCGCCGGGATGGGCTTCAAAGCCAAATTCGTCGTAGTCGGCGTTCTCGAACAGGCCCAGGGGAAGGCCGGTGGCTTCGATGATTTCAACCTTGCCGTTGTGCCAGTAAATGGGGCGGGGCAGGCCGGAGTTGGCGATGCGCAGGTGGCGTTCGTCGTCATCCCAGACCGAATAGATAATGGAAACGAACTGGGCTTCGATGGGGCGCTCGCCCAGGGAGAGGTTCACGGCGGAGAGCATCTCCGCGGGGGAGGGCTCAACCGCGCAGTGCGAACGCAGGATGCCGCTGACCAGGGCGGCGTAGATGGCGGCGGGAGCGCCCTTGCCGCTGACATCGCCAACGGCGATGGCGTGCCGGGCGAGCGAGTAGTCAAGGAAATCGTAGAGGTCGCCGCCAATGGCGCGGGCCGGAACAAAGCGAGCGGCCACGTCCAGGTTCTTCATTTTGGGCTGCGCCGGAGGCAGAAGCCGGATCTGCAACTCGCGGGCCAGCGTCAGGTCGCGCTCCAGGCGGTGTTCCTGTTTCGCTACCTGTTCGTAAAGCCGGGCATTCTCGATGGCGATGGCGATCTGCGCCGCCAGCGTGGTGACGGTGCGCTGGTGGTCTTCAGTGAAATACCCCACCCGGGTGTGCTCGATATCGAGCACGCCGATGGCCTTGTCTTTGTAAATAAGCGGCACGCAGAGCTCAGAGCCGGTTTCAGGGTTGAGCTCGATGTAGCGCGGATCCTTGCTGACGTCCGAAACCAGGACGGGCTGCTTATGGCTCGCCGCCCAGCCCACCAGGCCGCGGTCCAGCGGGATATCGTGCTTGATGTGCACACTGGTCTTGAAGCGCAGGGAAAAACGGTGCTGCAGTTTGGTCCCGGTGGGATCGAGCAGGAGCACGCTGAACATCTGGTAATCCATCAGCCGGTTGATGAGCTCGCCAATGCGCTTGAACAGTTGGTCGAGATTCAAAATGGAAGTAAGCTCGCGGCTGATTTCGTTGAGCAGGGTGAGGGTGCGCGCCTGGCGGTTGGTGCGGGTGTAGAGGCGGGCATTTTCGATGCCGATGGCCACGCGCGAGGCAATCAGGGCCAGCACGCGCCGGTGCTCTTCGGTGAAGTAGTTGCGGTAGGGCGCCTCGATGTCAATCACGCCGATAATGCGGTTCTTCACGATCAGGGGTACGGCGAGTTCGGAACGCACGCGGGGAATGGCGTTGATGTAAGCGGGCTCTTCGGCGACATCATTGACCAGCACGGCTTCGCGGCGCTGGGCCGACAGGCCGGTAACCCCCTCGCCGACTTTGATGCGGATACGCTCGGCCACCTCGGGGGGATGGCCGATCTGAAAGCGAATGCGCAGCTCCTGCGTCTTCTCATTGAGCAGCAGGATGGCGAAAATTTCGTAGTCAATGATGCGGCGCACCAGTTCGGCCACGCGCTTCAGGGTGGTGTCCAGGTCGAGCGAGGTGTTAACCGCGTCGGCCACTTCCAGCAGGAAGGACTCGACGTTCGCCGGCGAAATGGGTTGCGTCTGCGTGGTTTCCACTGAGCTTATGATACCAGCGCCGGGTGCGGTGACAGGCGCCGCGATGGAGGCGCATCAACTGTGTACTGGCCACTGCGCAAGTCCACCCATTACACTTGAAAAGTGAGAATCGCGCTCGGCCAGATCAATACGACCATCGGCGATTTCAGCGGCAACGCGGCCCGCATTATCAGTTTCGCGCAGCGCGCGCGGCAGGCCGGAGCCGGGTTGA
>DASVBI010000052.1:0-2376 GCA_036375915.1 Terriglobales bacterium
GCGCACCGATTCCCACAGCGAGCCCCAGAGCATAGCGCGCAGAAAGACATCGCGCACATTGCCCAGTTGCCGCACCACGGCCAGCCGGCTGTGCGGGTCAAGCAAGAAGCGGCCATACGCGTAATCCTGGTCGTTGGCGAAGACGTACAACGGGCAGGGTTGGCCCAGCGGCTGGCGAAAGCCGGCGCTGGCCGTGTCGAAGCTGGCACGAAAGCGTAGTCCCGGTCCAGTTCCCTCGTAGGCGAGCAGCACTTCGGTGGCGATGGGCCAGAGATTGCCTTCGCCGAGCACGTCGTGCTGGGCAAGAGAGAACTGGTCAATCTGCCCATCCCTGCAAGACCAGCTGACGTCCACCTGCGGCATGCCGCGATGACGAATCCACATGCCGGCCCAGCGGTCCAGTTTCTGCCCTGAGGCGCGTTCGAAGGCGTGGACCAGGTCGCTCCATTCGGCGTTGCCGTACAGGTGTTCCTTCAAATATAGCTGCAGCCCGCCGCGGAAATTCTCCCCGCCCAGCACGTAAGCCAGTTGCTTAAGCATGCCCGGGGCCTTGAAGTAAACGATAGCGCCATAGGCGGACTTGGCGTCCTTCAGATTGGGAATGTCCTGGTAGATGGGCGTGGCGCCCTGGGTGGCATCAATCTCGTAGGCCGCCGGCTTGATGGAGAGATAGAAGCGCTTCCAGATATTTTCCCTGGGCCTGAGCCTGTCCAGCGCCTGGTAGGCCATGTATTGCGCGAAACCTTCCTTCAGCCATAAATCGTCAAACCAGCGCATGGTGGTGAGGTCGCCGAACCACTGGTGGGTTAGCTCGTGCAGCACCAGCAGGTCGCGGCCCAGCAAGTCGCTGTGGGTAGGCGCCGTCCGGAACAGCACCGACTCTTCGCGCAGGAACGTGGCCCCGGCGTGCTCCATGCCGCCATAGGGAAAGCCGGGGATGAGCACCATGTCGTACTTGGGGAAGGGAAAGGGCTGGGCAAAGTAAGAGGAAAGATAGGTCATGCCCTGCTTGGCGATCTGCTGCACTTCGGTGGCTTCGTTTTCGGCGCGCTCCCATTTGGACTTGCGGACATACAAGCCAGGCAGGTCGAGCACTCCGGGGCGTTCCACTTTGCGAAAGGGCCCGGCGGCGAAGGCGAACAGGTAGGTGCTGATGGGGCGGGTTTCGCCGAACATGGTGCGCGCCTGGCCGGTTCCTGCCGGTTCTGAACCGGTCGTTTCAGTGTTGGAGATGATGGTCCATTCCTGCGGCGCGGTAATTGCCAGCCGGAAGCGGCCTTTCAGGTCGGGCTGGTCGAAGCAGGGAAAGGCCATGCTGGCGTCCATGGGCACGAACAGGGTGTAGATGTATTCGCTGCCGTCGTCTTTATCTTCGTAGCGGGTGATGGGCTTGCCGGCGGGCGCGACCGCGGAAATGAAATCAAAGGTGACGGTGTTTTCCCCGGCGCGCAGTTTATCGGCGGGCAATTGCAGGTGGCCGTTCTCGGGGAGGGCGGCAACCTCGGCGCCATTCACGGTCATGCGCTGGACGGTTCCGTCGCGATAGTCGAGCAGCACCGGCTGGGCCGATTTCAAGGTGAAGCTGAGCTCTTCGTGGCCGGCGGTGGTGGCAGCATGGGGAACCAGGACAAAGGAGATGTGATAGCGCAGGCCGGAGATTTCCGCCGCCCGCTGGCGCGCCAGATCGCGGGGCACGCCCACTGGGGCGGCCGCGAAGGCGCTGGAGGCAATCAATACGAATAAGGACAGGCGCAGAAACATAGGAACGCGGCAGTTTATACCAAGCCACCAAATGAGGTCAGTGTTCATGAAACGGCAGAATCACTCTGATTGGTATAAAAACATGGTCTGAGAGTGCAGAGGCGCCAGGCGCCCCGAGCCAATCGGAGCCCCTGAAAGGGAGGTCGCCAACCATCTTGATCTAAGGCCCGCACATTCACTAAGGGACCCGGCACCTTGGTGCCATTCGGGCCAGGTTTGGGCTTCAGTATGCTTCTCGGGAGCGCGTGAGCGAAGGGCACAAAAACGAGAGTGTCCAAAGGCCGCTCCTCCGGCCCATGATGTACGAGTTGAACGGCCTGCGAGGAGTGGCTTGCCTAGCTGTGCTCTTTTTTCATGGCTTGTGGTGGAATATACCGGAGTCGGCGACCGGAATAGAGGCGTGGTTGCGCACCTCGACCGAAGGTGGCTACCGTGGTGTCAACCTGTTTTTTGTCCTGAGTGGACTGCTGATCACCAACAACCTGCTGAAGTCTCGTACCCGGCCTGACTACTTCGCCAGCTTTTACAAACGCCGAGCGCTACGCATCCTGCCGGCCTATTACATGATCCTAGTGCTGCTCGCCATCTATGGCGTCTCGCACTCGTTTCTGGCGT
>DASVBI010000042.1:0-6751 GCA_036375915.1 Terriglobales bacterium
ATAAGTTCATTCAGTTCGGTAAACGCCTTCTGAAACTCCGGGGAATCGTACCGCGGCTCGTAAAAATCAAAATTTTCCTGGCGCTCCTTTGACTTCCGCCCGATATTGGCCACAGGGACTTTGCCCTTCAGAAAATCCGGCATGGATAGCTTTTGCGGCTGAATGTTCGGGCTGGAGAGCTGAATGCGGAAGGCCACCCGCAGATTGTGGCGCTTGGCGGCATCCAGGGTGACCGCCCAAATTGGAGACAGGTTGAGCCGCCCCGGGCCAGACTGCACATCGCGCCAGTCGCAGCGGATGTACAACACGTCCACGAAGGGCAGGCTGGCCATCTTTTCCACGCTCTGTTCGAGCGTTTCCTGGCCGCACATCACGCCCAAAGCCGGCCCATTCTCCTCCCAGGTGTAACCCACCAACCCGGTGCCGAAATTTCGCACGTGCTGGGTGGACGGCTGTGTCGCAAATATGGTGAACCAGCCTTCATCCTGCTCGATGCCAAATGGCCCCTGATTCAACCGGTTGGCCACCTGCGGTCCTGAACCGAAGTCGTAGCCTTGCCAGCGATGATCGGGCACATCTGCCCACAGCGGTCCGGACGCCAGGGCGCCGGTTCCGGTTAGAAGCGCACCGAATTTGACGAAGTCGCGGCGTCGCATTCCGTAGTCCTCCCCTGCCATCCCTTTAATCTTTATGCAGCGCCGGTTTCGGTTCTAAGGCGCGAGATTGCTGCAGCCTTCAAGAGGCGTGGCGGCCGTTGGCGCGCAGCGAGAGCGTGCCATCCTCATTCAGTTTCTGGTGGCACGCCCAGCGCACCGGATAGCGCATGCCTTTCACTTCAAGTTCCGCCTTCAGTCGCAAACCCTGCCACCTGGTGCTTTTTGGCAGCACGAACTGAGCCTGCCGAATCTTGCCCGGCAAGGGGTAGCCGGGGTCCAGGCAGCCGGTATAAAGCGTTTTCCCATCTTCGCTCTCAACGCTGACGCGCAGCACCCCGGGTACGCCAGCGATGCCGTCGTTGGCGAATCCTGCAATCAGCCCCAGGTAGCCGTTATCTTCATAGCTCCAGATCATCGAGGGCCTCACGCGGTAGCCGATCCGTCGGTTGATGCGGTCAAACCAGGCGGGAAAAGCGCGGTAATAGGCCATCAGATTGGCGGCGCTGATTTGGTGGAAGTTCCAGAGCGACCAGTAGTTGGCCCCGACATCCATCACATGCACGATGATGTCATCCGAGGGTGAGACGCCCTCGTGGGAAGCAACTTTCGCCGGAGGTTGGCCAGGCAGACCCTGTTCGATCATAGCCGCGACCCAGGGCGGCCGATTGCTCAGCGCCTCGATCTGCTCGTTCTCAATGAAAATAGTGTCGCTGCGAATCCAGTTATTGCTGCGCACCGTGCGGTCCAGGACCTCAGAGTTGCCCACCCGGCTGTAATCGGGCTGGGTATTGGTAAGCAGCGGCGTCCTGGTGAAGTGCTCCTGCTGGACCTCCCACATCTGGATCCAGGTGCGCTCCGCGGTCGGGTAATCGGGGAAAGGATTGTTGCGGAAGGGCCAGGTGTGCCCCTCGCCCCAAAAGCCATAAAGGAAGGTATCAATGAACTCAATGGAGGGATTGCCGTTGAATTCCGCCGCCATCTCCCCGATCAGATCCTTGAACGCCTGCTGAAACAAAGGATGGTCGTACCGAGGCTGATAACGCGAAAACGGGTTCTTCAGGAAGCGTTCGCCTTGCGCGGCTGGTTCCCTTGGGTCCATAACCAAGTCAACCGTGGGTACCTTTTCAAGGACGAAGTCCGGGAGAGCCGGCGCGTGGCGATAGTCGGGCGCGCTCATTTGAATGCGCAAGCCGATCTGTTTGTCGTTTTTCTTGGCGAGATTAAAAACCAACTTCAGATAATCGGGAAGCTGAAGGCGTCCGGGCCGGGGCTGGATTTCCCGCCAGGTTGGGCGAATATAAAGCTTTTGCCCCAGGGGGAATCGAATCAGATCCTCGATGGCCTGCGGAATGTTGTCCGACTTGATCTCCTCGGTGCCCATATCCGCGGTAATGTAGGTGACCAGTCCCTTGCCATAGCCGGGTACGACGTCTTCTGAAGGCGTAGTGGTCATGACCACTTCATCGCTAGGAATGATGGCGTCCGGCGGATACTGCGGGAACGGGCCTTGATTCAGGCGGTCGGTGACGGGCGGGCCTGAGCCGAAGTCGTATTTGCCCCAGTTATGGGTTGGGACCAGACCGTGTGCGCTCTTCTCGCCCAGCTCCGCAACAGCGGCAAGCGCGACAGTACTTTTCAGGAACTCTCTGCGGCGCATGAGAGTCGCTCCCCTTCGAGCCTCAGAACTAGAAGTGCAATTTCAGCGCAAATTGGATTTGGCGCTGCGGTATCACGGTGGACGTGATCACGCCCGCAGCTCCAGGTCCATCGGTAATGAAGGGATCCGGCTGAGAAAACACGGCATGGTTGAAGGCGTTGAAAAATTCGCCACGAAACTCCAGGTTGACTCGCTCGCTAACATTAAAGAATTTGCGCGCCGACAGGTCCGCAGTCGTCGCCCCCGGCCCTTCCAGTATGTTCTTGCCGGCGTTGCCGAAGCAGCCGTTGGGGCAGTTGGGAACCGGAAAGTCATTTACGTTGAACCACAAGTTCGGACTACGGTTGGGCAGATCGCCGTTGCCGATCCGATTCGAGCGTTGCAGCCCCGGAGACCCGGTGTTGCTTGGGTCAAATCCGATTTGTGGCGAGAAGGGGAATCCCGAACGAAACGTGATGATTCCTCCCACGTGCCATCCACCCAGTACCGCGTCGGCTACGCCACCCCGGTTCAAGAACCGCTGGCCTTTACCGACGGGCAGCTCGTAGTCAAGGCTATTGACCCATCGTTTGCGATTATCGAAGTCCGCCAGGCCTTTTTCCGCCGCGATGTTGTAGCTGTCCTGCGGCCAGGGGGAATTGCAGCAAATTTCCGGCTGGTCGTTGATGGCTTTGCTGAAAGTGAACGCGCTCAGGAAATAAAGGCCATGGCTGGTCCGCTTTTCCGCCTTGAGCTGAAACGCGTGATAGCTGGAATTCCCGTTATTGGTGATTGACGTGAAGGTTCCATATTGGGGATAGGGCGCCAACGCCTGATCGAAGGTCGGCTGGGGCGTAGGAATCTGATTGAAGTCGCGAAGTACCTGCAGGTGGGTGCCCTTGGTTCCCACGTACGCCGGGCTAATCACAATCTGTCCTGGCAGTTGATATTCGAGATTGACATTCCACTGGTCATAAACCGGGGTTTGCGGATTAAAGTCCTGGCTGGTCACGCCGGCTAATGGTGCATTGAGAGGATTCAGTGGCGGGAATCCAGTCGCCAGCGTAACTGGCGACGGCGTTATCCCATCGCTGTTAAAGGTAGGCTCGTAGAAAAATGGGAGATTGTAGTCAAGTTGCAGGGGATCGCCGGTGCGAATTTCGTAAAAGACAAAGAACCGCCCATATCCCGCTCGAACCACCAATGGTTTGGATGGAAACGGGCTATAGGCTAACCCGACGCGTGGCGCGAAGTTGTCCTTGTGGGGTGTTGCCAGTTTTTCGGGATAACCGGGAGTGCCAGCGGGGACGATAATCCCCTTGGCATAGTCGAAATTGCTCATCTTATTATGGGCTTCATAGAGGGGCGTGGCATAGTCGTAGCGCAGGCCGAGGTCGAGCGTGAGTTGGGAGGTGGCTTTGTAGGTGTCCTGCACGAACGCCGCATAGGTATGCTGGCGATTGCCAAAGTACGTAATCGTCGAAATTACCGAAGTGACAGGCAGCCCCAATAGCATGTCCGCCAGGCCGTTGCCGCTGCCGTCCCCCAGCGAACCGGCATCGGATGTAAATTGCCCGCTGAACGACAGGTTGCCGCGCGGCTGGCCGATTTGCAGCAGGTTGAACTGGTCAAAGCGGAACTGCGGGCCCACCTTGATCAGGTGTTTCCCATGCACAAAACTTAGCGTGTCATTGATCTGAATCGCCTGGCTGGTGCTGCGCGTGGGCGTAAACGTCGGTTCACCGAGTCCGTTGTACTGACCGGGAGCGAACCAGGTCAGCCCGTTGATCAAAGGATCGTTGGGGGTTCCAGGTACCAGCAAGTCAGGAGGTGGATAATGCTGCCCGTAGGAAGGGGAGTTGGAGATGTAATGAACGCGGTTGAAACCGACCCGCAATGCGTTTACCACGTTGGGGCTGATGGTATCGGTCAAACCCAGCACCAAACCCTGCGTGGTGAGCGGCCGATTGCCATTGTTGTAATCTCCGCCGTCGGCAATTCCAGAAAACACCGGCGCCTGAAAGCGAGTGTCCTTAATCAATGAAAATCTTTCAAATAACTGGATCTTGCTGGTGATGTTCTGATCGGCTCGTGCATCCATCTGATCAATCTGGTCGTTACCCGGTGCATTCACCACATAATTGTTGGCGAAAGCGCCGGGGACGTTGATGGCAGGATAGAGAGCGGCATAATTCTTGCCAACGCTGTTCATGGCGGCCAGCGGAATGATGTTGGCCTGCCCCGGGATGGGGAGTCCGGTCACAGAATCGAAGCCGAAGCCGTCGCGCACGGTAGAGCCATTCACGGTGCGAGTAGTGGCGGGATTGTAGATTTCGTTGTTGAACACCGGCCGGCCTAGCGCGTCCACGCAGGGCGAAGTACCATCCGGCCCACAGCTCATAGACTGGGTTCCGAGAATGTCGCTGAAATTACCGGTACGCTCGGCGGCGGTGGGAATAGTGGCAAAATCCGTCGTCGCGGAGTGAATCCGGGTGCCTTCGTAATCTACAAAGAAGAACGCTTTATCCTTCTTTATGGGTCCGCCCAGCGTCCCGCCAAACTGATTTTGCTTATAGGGCGCTTTGGGCTGGTCGGGTGACTCAAAGAATCCGCGCGCGTCAAAGGCGTCATTGCGCAGAAACTCCCAGGCTTCCCCGTGAAAACTGTTGGTGCCCGACTTAGTGGTGGCGTTGATCACGGCGCCGCCGCTGCGTCCGAATTCCGGGGAATAGTTGGAAGTCTGAATCTTGAATTCGGCGATGGCGTCCACGCTGCTCAGTACCGCAACATCGCCGTTGTCGTTGGAATTGTTGTCTATGCCGTCAAGGATGAAGTTGTTCTGATCGCCCCGCGTCCCGTTGACCGCGAAGCTTCCGCCCGTATTGCCGTTGGTTGGCGCGTTGCCTCCGTTGACCGGGCCTTCTATGACTTTGGTCACGCCTGAGCTCAGTTCGGCGAGATCCGTATACCGGCGGCCATTCAGGGGCAATTGCTCCACTTGCTGGGCAGCGACCACATCGCCCAGAGAAGCCGACTCCGTTTCCAATTGCGGAGGTTGTCCGGTTACCTCGGCCGTCTGAGCCACTGAACCCACCTGCAGACTGAAGTCGAGCCGGAGGTTCTGTTGCACGTTGAGCACTACATTTTCCTGGATCTGGGTCCGGAAGCCGCTGGCCTGGACGGAAACGGAATACCTGCCGATTTTCAGCGGTGTGAGCACGTAGTCGCCGTCCGGGCCACTCTTAACCGTGGTCTTGATTCCAGTGTCTATCGCGGTGGCTGTAACCGTGGCGCTAGGCACGACGGCGCCGGTAGCATCGCGAACCGTGCCGACAACGGTGGCGGTATCAACTTGGGCGAACCCGGTTAAAGCCGCACTGAGCAGCCAAAGGAGACCAGCAGCCAATATGATCTTTCTCATATGCTCGCCCTCCCGCACTGGCAACGTATGCTACGCCGGAAGCGCCGCGCAAAACACCCGCGGGGCCCTTTCCCCGCCTGGGTAATTAGGCGTCGGTTTTGCAGATGCCGCTCACGCTACTGCTCTTTCGAATGGTTGTCAATTAGTTTTTTATTTGGAATTTATAGTTTCATTTAATTACGTTTTGGTGGATCCGCCTGGCCGGGCAAAGTGCTGGTCAAAGCGAAGCGCGAGCGATTCGCATCTCCGCCCGACCGCGGGCCAGCCCAAGTCCGGCGGAGCGGTTGGCTCGCTCTCGTCGGCGATTCGAGCTGCTTGTAATATCTTTTGATTTGCGCCGGCCAGACCCTGCGGTCAGGCGGAGAGATGCAACAGCCGGGCCGCATTTTCGTAGTACACCTTTTTCAGAACAGGCTCGGCAAGATCGATTCCGTAAATTTTCCAGCGACCCTGCGGGGGAATCCTTGCCGGAGCGTAATCGAAGTACTCATCGTCGCTTTCGAGGAATCGGTAGTAGATTTCATAAAGCGAATCTCCAAAAACCTGCTGCGGGAACTCGTCTCCGTGGGGAGTAGCATCGGTTCCGAACAGGATCCGATCCTGGTGTTTGTCGAAAAACCTGCGGGCAGTACGCGGCTGGCGTCCGAGTTCGCCAATCCGGGCGGCGATGTCAACCATCATATTAGGAAAACGATCGAGATTTTCCGATACGTTTTCCAGGTTTTCGGCGAAATTTCCCACGTGCAGCACCACGAACTGGGTCTGGGGATGGCGCACCATCACGCGATTCCGCGCTTCCAGCAATTCGGCATTGCTGGGAAAATCGTGATCATAAAAGGACCAATCGGGGTGATTATTCAACTCTTCGTAGCGCTCGTTAAAGCGGTCCGTGGGCAGGAAAAAGGCGATGGGATCGGACACGTGAATGGCCACCGGAATCTTCAGCTGCGCGCACGCGTCCCACATGGGGTCAAACCTGCGGTCGTCAATTTTCACCAGCGTGCCCGAAGTGATGTTCTCCCGGAGATAAAGACCAAG
>DASVBI010000059.1:0-6357 GCA_036375915.1 Terriglobales bacterium
CCAACCCCCCTAACAGCCGGCGGTACGTCTCGCCCGCTAAACGCAACGCTTGGCTTTATTCGACCACTCGAGCTGCACCGTGTAGTTGCCGAGCTTCTTGGTTTTCCACGCGCAGATGTCGCCGATCTCGCCGTTGGCGTCGTCGTACCAGCCCTGGCCGGGCACAGGATCGGTGATGGCTTCGCATAATTCGTGCGAAGTGGTGGTTGTGAGCGCGTCGAACACCGCCATGGCTCCGGTGCAGCCCTGGCAGTTGGGGTAGGGCATGACGGCATAGAACGTGGTACCGCCCATGTCGTTGTGATAGCCGCAGAAGGCTTGGCAGGAGGCGCTGCCGCCCTGCACCACTTTCACCCCCGGCGGGAAGAACAGGAAGTACAGCACGTTGGGTCCCGGCTTGGGCAGCGCCGAATTGCTGGCGATCTCCCGCTGCAAAAATTGCTGGATGGCGCTGTCGTGAACCGTCGAAGGTACGGCCGAAGTCGTCACCGTGACTGTGCCAGTCCTTTTGCCGTGGCCGATCTTCTGTCCGGCCACGCTATATTCCGCCAGCTGGTCCATGAGCGCGCTGGTCAGAATGAAATCGAAGAACTGATTGATCCGGGCGATCTGGCCGCTCTGCGGTGACTGCTGCCAGGCCGTCCCCCAGAAAATCACGAACACTTCGGCGGCCATGATGAGGGGTCCATTACGGTAGGTAAGTTGTGGCCCAGCTGCGGCCGCCGCCAGCGGTCTATGTACCTCCTCAGGAACGTGCAGGGGCACGATTTTGATGGAATCTCCGTGCTGTAGCGTGGGCTTGCGAGCAGATTTCTGGCTGGCCATAGTTCTCCTCACTACCAATCTCCAGCCTGGGGGATTTGGTCATCATACGCGGATTCCTGCGCGGCGGTCAGCAGGACAACAAAAACGGGCGGCCGCAGCCGCCCTGTTCTTTGGGACACCAGGATTTAGAGAACCTGGACGTTCTCGGCCTGCCAGCCCTTCTGGCCCTTTACCACGCTAAATTGGACCTGCTGGCCTTCCTGCAGGCTGCGAAAACCGCTCGACTGGATAGCCGAGAAGTGCACAAACACATCTTCGCCGTTCTGCCGGCTGATGAACCCGTAACCCTTGGCATCGTTGAACCACTTAACCGTACCTTGTTCCATGGTGTTGCTTTTCTCTCTTATTTTTGAATTTGCGCTGAATCAAGAAAGTACTAAAGGCAGGTAATGCTTCGGCAGGTTACTGCTTCAGGCAGAACGCGCTTAGACCGTTTCCGTTCAATCGCTACACATAGGATGCCCGGAAACGGGTAAGGATGCAAGCCCTATCAGCGTCATCAATGGGGCTGGGGTTACGGTTTCCTTTTAGTAACCTCGAAAGTCACAGCCTGCAGGACCACGTCTTCCGTTGCACGCGGGCGGCGCCGGCGAGAGAGACACGCCAAGTCTCCAGAGTCTGGGTCCTGGGGGCGCAGCACGTGGCCCGTACCTCCGCATGGTTGCCTGGCGCGATGGGCGAGAGCTTGCCGTGGGAATCAATGGGATGCACCGAGGGCTGGCTCCCACCCAAACAGGGCCACAAAGAAACAGTGCAAAAGAAGAGCGGCGCTGTCACACGCCGCTCTGTTTTTGCCGTTCAGGGATGCTTAGTGATGTGAGCCGCTGCCATGGGATCCACCGCCGCTGGGGTGGCCTCCACCCCCACCACTGGAGTGGCCGCCGCCACCACCGCCGGAGTATCCACCACGCCCTCCGCCACCGCCGGAGTACCCGCCGCGACCAGCGCCCGAGTATCCGCCACCGCCGCCTGCGTACCCGCCGCGGCCACCCCCGGACCCGACGCTCCGGTCTCCACCGCCGCCTGCGTATCCGCCGCGGCCGGCCGAGTAACCACCGCGATCACTATAGCCGCCGTATCCACCCCGGCTCGAGCCCGCCCCGCCATATTCCCGCGTCGGGGCCGCCTGCCGGCCAACACCGTACCCGCCCGAGTTGTCGCCATATGAGCTCCGAGGGCTGCTGCCATACCGCCCACCGTTGCCATAATTGGAAGACGGACGCCGGGTCACAATGGGCTGACGAAGGTCCAAAGCTGGGCGCCCCGAGCCGCCATCTGAAAACCTCTGCCACCCTTGCCGCGAAGCCTGGCCGGCACCGCGACCGGACGGCTGCCCGGTCCCCCTTGGCCCATTGTTCGGCTGGCCACGGTACTGGTCCTGGCCAGAGGACTGTGAGAACGGACGATATCCACCCTGATTTCCGTTCCCACGCTGACCTTGGCCGTAACTGCCCGTCGGCCGCGACGGGTTCTGCTGCCAGTTCTGGTTGCGTCCGCCGTTCGGCGTTCCCTGATTGCCGCCGTTGGAGAAGCCATGCCATCCCGGCCGCGCTTGCTGCTGGCCGCCCGCCCGGTTCATGTTGCCTTGGCCGGCGTTGTTGCGTGCATTGCCGTTGTTCTGCATCCGTGGAGAATTGTTCTCCGCCGTGTTGCCGCCGAAGCGCTGCCAGCCCGGACGGCCGGCCGCGGCCTGACCACCCTGACGCATGTTCTGCCCCGGGGTTGCAGCATTGCGGCCGAACGGCTGGGCCGAAGAAACGCCAGGCTGCCCTCTGGCTGCCTGATTATTCATGGCTCCGCTGGGCTGCTGGCGCGCTATGCCCAGCCGGTTCACTGCCGACGTGACGTGCGGGGTCGAGTTGCGCATGATGTTCTGCATCTGCCCCACCTGCTGGTTGAACGACACGGGCCGTCCCGCCGGACGTCCTCCCCGGCTGAAGAAGTGCTGGTTGGACGCAATCCGGTTATTAGCGGGACGCGCAGGCGTTCCCAGGCTGGCGCGGTCGGGAACCACAGGTACGCGCCCGGTCATCATGCCGCCCCGGCGGAAGGTGGCGGCGTCAATCCCGCCGGCGTGCCGCACCGGGGCTCTGCCAAAGTCCCGCGAGGGCATGTGCGATACCGCGTTCAGCAGACGCGGATTGTTTTCAATTCCCCGCAGGTTGGAGTAGCCATGGGGTCCGCGATAAAGCGGGCCAAAACCACCGTGGCCTCCGTAACCCCCGCGGCCGCCATAAAAGTTGTAGATATTGGTCACATTCACGACATTGACGCCACGCCCGTACCAGGGGTGGTAGAAGTCCCCGGGGCCGATGGGTAGCCAGCCGATGTTGCCGAATCCGAAACCCACACCGAAGCCCAAGCCGCCACCGAAGCCGAATCCGAAGAAGGAAACGTACGCCGGCGACCACACGGGGTAATAGCTGGCATAAACCGGTCCCGGCCACCAGCACCAGGAGCTGCCATAGAGGAACCAGCGGCCATAGTGATAAGGCGCCCAGCCCCAGGGCTCATAGGATACCCAGGTCCAGCCGTAGTAGGGCTCCCAGACCCAGTTGCCGTCACTGTAAGGCGCCCAGCCCGGGCCGACTGCTGGCGACCACACCCGACCGTAGTCGGGCACATCAACCCAGTGCCCGTAATCATCCAGATCTTGCGATCCGGTGTAGTAACGGTTGGTGTAGCGCCAGCTTTCGGCACGGCTTATCCGATTGTCTCGGTCGCTGTTCCAGCGGTCCCAATCGTCCGTTTGCGGCGCCGAGACAGTCTGATATTCAGGGTTGGTCGTGCCCTCAATCGTGATGAGCTGCCCACTCTGGACACGAGTGCTGCCCTGAGGCGTGGTGACTTCCGCTTCCCCTTGGCGGACGATCACCTGTGTTTCCGTCGAAGAATTCACCTGAATGCGGTAAACGCCCGGCCGCAACGGCCGAATGGCAACATTGGGGGTGTCAATTTCAATGTTGGCGTTACTGTCGCGCAGTTGGCTGAAGTCGGCCAAACCCAGTCCGACCTGTACCTGCATGCGGTCACGGGTAAGGTCGGCAATGGTGGCATTGGCGTTGTCGGCCAGGCGAAGAACGTTGGCATAGTCGAGCTGAATCTCGGCCCGCGAGTCGGGTCCGGTGGCCACCTTGTCGCCAGCCGCCAGGGGCGTGTTCAGCCGCGCGTTGACCCAATCTCCGGAGTCACCGCGCTGCATGGTCACGTCGCCACGAATGAGGCTCACGCGCCCTACGCCGGGCTGTATTTGCGCCCCGGCGAAAACCGCGGCTGTCATCACCACCAAAACCATTACCAAACTTGCCAGATGTCGCTTCATGGCCCACCTCCCACCGAATCGGCCAGAGGACTGCATACCCGACCCTGGTAATGCAGGACGGGGGCCAAAGCAGCAGCTACCAGCTAAGTACTTGATTTATAAGATGCTTGGCTATTGACATTCGCGCGTAATGGCCCCGCAGGGTGGTGGTTTTCGTGCGCCAGTGGTGGTTTTCAGCCACCCCGGGGCCTTTGCGCCTGCGGCGAGGTTTAAACCCTGATTCGGCAGGAGCGCGCCCGGCCACAAGCGTGGTTCGTATCAGGGCTAAGAATAAAAACAAGAGACGTAGCGAGCTACGTCTCTACCCATGTTGGCTTCTGATCGGCGTATTCCGCGCTCGTCCGCGGCGTAGAGATCCTTCACGGCGCTTAGAGCCTGCCCAGAGCGAACGCAGCGAACCGAAGGGATGACGGCGCCGGGCTCAAACGCACGGCAAGCGCCGTCAGATGTCCAGGTTTTTCACGTCGAGCGCGTTTTCTTCGATGAACTTGCGGCGAGCCTCAACGTCTTCACCCATGAGGGTGGTGAAGATGGTCTCGCACTCGGCGATGTCTTCCAGTTTCACCGAGAGCAGGGTGCGGCGCTCAGGATCCATGGTGGTCTGCCAGAGCTGCTCCGCGGTCATCTCGCCCAGGCCTTTGTAGCGCTGGATGGTGAAATCCTTACGACCCTCGTTGAGCACGTATTCGAAGAGCTCGCGCGGAGAAGTCTTCTCCACCACCTCCGCCTCGGCGGCTTTCTTCTTGGCGGCCTTGGGCGCTTTCTTCTGCGCTTTCTCCTGCTCCTCGCGCTCGGCGTCGCTCAGTTCTTCCCCGCCGTTGGCGGAAGCCTTGGCCAGCGTCTCGATGACGAAGGGCGGCTCCATGTTGGCCTCAATCTGCTTGTATTTGGCCATCATCTGCCGGTACTCGGGCGAGGACGCCAGCTCCCAATTGATGACGTGCTCGGCGCCCTGGGAGTTCACGAAGGCCACTTCCCAAATATTGTGCTCGTCATCGTGGCGCAGTTCCACGCTCTTGAAGGCGCGCTCCTTCAAAATTTTCTTCAATTCTCGCTCCAGCTTTTCCAGCTTCTTGGGCGACTCTTTCTTATCGCCTTCAAAGTCGGTGCGCTTGGCCAGGTCGAGCTTGGGCAGCAGTTCGGTAACTTTGTCGTCGCGCAGGCGCTTATTCACCTTGTCGAAGAAGGCCAGGTACTCGTTGAGCACGGTCATGAACTTGGTGAGCGGCGCTCCTTCCAGGCGGGCGGCGCCTTCGCCATAGCGCACCACCAGGCCCTCGGCCGCGCGCTTCACCATCACCTTGACGAACTCGCGGTCGTCCTTGATGTATTGCAGCGACTTGCCCTTTTTGACGCCATAGAGCGGCGGCTGGGCGATGTATACGTTGTTGCGCTTGATCAGCTCCTGCATGTGGCGGAAGAAGAAGGTCAGCAGCAGGGTGCGGATGTGGGAGCCGTCAACATCGGCGTCGGTCATCAGGATGACCTTGCCGTAGCGCAGCTTGGTAGGATCGAAGTCCTCTTTGGAGATGCCGGTGCCCAGCGCCGTAATCATGGCGCGAATTTCCTCGTGGCCCAGCATTTTGTCGTAGCGCGCCTTTTCCACGTTCAGAATTTTGCCCTTGAGCGGCAGGATGGCCTGAAAGCGGCGGTCGCGGCCCTGCTTGGCGGTGCCGCCGGCGCTTTCGCCCTCCACCAGGAAGAGCTCGCAGCGGTTGGGATCGCGCTCGGAGCAGTCGGCCAGCTTTCCGGGCAGGCCGCCGCCATCGAGCGCGCCTTTGCGCCGGGTGAGGTCGCGGGCCTTGCGCGCAGCTTCACGGGCGCGGGCAGCGTCAATAGCCTTGTTGATGACGCGCTTGGCCACCGGCTGGTTTTGCTCGAAGAAGGCGCCCAGGCGCTCGTTGACGAAGGCTTGCACGATGCCGGCGATGTCGGAATTGAGCTTGCCCTTGGTCTGGCCTTCAAACTGCGGCTGCGACAGCTTCACGCTGATCACCGCCACCAGGCCCTCGCGCACGTCGTCGCCGGTCAGATTTTCCTTCACGTCCTTGAACAGGCCGAGTTGCTGCCCGGCGTAGTTGATGGTGCGGGTCAACGAAGTACGGAAGCCGCTCAGGTGCGTGCCGCCGTCCACGGTGTTGATGTTGTTGGCGAAGCTGAACACGGATTCGGAGTAGCCGTCGTTGTATTGCAGCCCAATCTCCAGGTGC
>DASVBI010000035.1:0-7471 GCA_036375915.1 Terriglobales bacterium
GCTGTCACCACGAGAAGTGACCTGAATCACCGCCCGCTTCCCCATTCGGAACTATAAATGGGCCAATTCGCAAAGTGTGCTGATGCGAATTCGTGCGCCCAGGAATTGTGCACCCCTCCGCCACGACGCTCGGAATACTGGAGGTTTTTCCATGAGAAAGTTCTTATGTGCTTTGGGGCTGTTTTCCATCTTTATCCTGATTACGCCGCTGGCGATGCCGCAGTCGCTGACCTCGGGTGATATCTCCGGTACCGTGTCGGATCCCAGCGGGGCGGTAATCAAGGATGCCATCGTCAACCTCAAAAGCCTGGACACAGGCACAGCGCAAACCACCGCTACCGGCGCTACCGGCATGTATCGTTTTTCCCTGCTCAGACCGGGCCGTTACAGCCTAAAGGTCACACAACAGGGCTTCCAGGGGGCAGAGCGGCAGGTGAGCGTCAATATCGGCCAGATCGCTACTGCCAACTTCACCTTAGCCGTAGGTAAGGCTACGGAACTTGTCGAGGTCACGGGGGCGCTGCCGATAGTCAACACCGAAAGCGCTGCCACCGCGACTGCATTCGATCAGCGCTCGATTGCCGACCTGCCCAATCCCGGTGGCGATCTCTCAAACATCGCCCAGATGGCGCCGGGAGTTACCATGAACACTTCATCGGGCTACGGCAACTTCACCGCCAACGGCATGCCGGCTACTGCGAACCTGTTTACGGTAAACGGCGAAAACAACATGGACCCGTACTTCAACATCAACAATACGGGTGCGACCAACTTGACGCTGGGGTTGAACGAGATTCAGGAAGCCACAGTAGTCACCAACGCTTACGGCGGCCAATATGGGCAGCTAGCGGGCGCCCAGGTGAACTACATCACCAAGGCAGGCACGAACGCCTTCCACGGCAGCGCCAAGTATATGTGGAACGGCCGCGTAATGAATGCTAACGACTGGTTTGCCAATAACCAAGGCAGCTCGCGCCCGTTCGCCAACAACAACCAGTGGGGAGCGGATTTCGGCGGCCCGATTAAGAATGACAAGACCTTCTTCTACGTGAATACTGAGGGTATTCGCTACGTGCTGCCCACAGTGCAAAACACCTACATTCCGTCACCCCAGTTGACCAGCGCGGTGCTGGCCAACATTGCCGGCAACCAACCCAACTCATTGCCGCTATACCAGAGGCTATTCGATCTTTGGGGAAAACCCAAGACGCCGGGTGCCGAAAACGCGGTTCCGGTTGCAGGCAGCTGCGGTGAGCTGATAGGTCGCTTCGGATTCACGGACAGCTCAGCCTGCGCGCTGAACTTCTCCGCCACTCCGAACTCCATGTCCAATGAGTGGATCATCAGCGGACGGTTGGACCACAACTTCAGCGACAATGACAAAGTGTTCTTTCGCTTCCGCCGGGATAACGGCCTGCAGCCCACTTACACCGATCCGGTTCAGCCGGGCTTCAATGCCTCCAGTGAGCAGCCCTCCTACGACGGGCAGACGCAATGGACACATATTTTCAGCGGCAACATGACGAACCAGTTCATCGCGGCGGGCACTTATTACTCCGCGATCTTCAAGCAGGATCAGGCAAAGGTGAACGCACTGTTCCCCTACACTATCTTTTGGCAAAGTGAGATTTTTAGCCAGATCGCCAATCCCACTTACCTGCCCGGTTCTATCTTCGATACCTATGGCTTTCCCCAGGGCCGCAACGTCACGCAGTACCAACTGATTGATGACCTGTCGATCGTGCACGGCAACCATGCCCTGAAATTCGGGGGAAATTTCTACCGCTACGATATGACGGACTATACCGCTAGCGGGATGTACACGCATCCCCGTGTGTACTTTACATCCCTCTCTGATTTTGCTGACGGCGTAGCCTACCGTTTCGTCAAGCGCTTCCCCACTCGCGAGTCTTTCCCTGTAGCGAACTACGGTTTAGGCGTGTACGGGCAAGATGAATGGAAGGTCACGCAAGACCTGAAGCTGACCTTCGCACTGCGCGCGGAGCATTACTCCAACCCCGTCTGTCAGGTTGACTGCTTCTCGCTGTTTACCGGCCAGGCTCAGGCCACAAACCTCGGTGCTGATGTCCCTTACAACCAGATGATCGCTGCCGGACGGCACCAGATTTATCGGCAGACGGACGCGCTTAACCTGGCTCCGCGCTTCGGTTTCGTCTGGTCGCCAATGGGCGATTCTAAAACGGTTATCAGTGGTGGCTTTGGTATTTTCTACAATGCCCTTGCCGCTGGTGTCGCATATGACGACTTTACCAACTTCCCCAACATCGTTAACTCGAACGTTTACAGCACGAACACTGCCGGGTTATGGGCCGACCCGACGACTGCCGGCTCGGCTTATATTGCCGGGGTTTCAGCCCAGGCGATAAAGAGCGGGTTTGCCAACGGAGCCAGCTATAACAGCTTGCTGGCATCCACTGGTGGACTTTTCAGGCCGCCGTCCTTCATGAACTTTGACAACAGCATGCACACGCCCCGGTACCAGGAGTGGAGCTTACAGGTGCAGCGCGATTTGGGTGCTAATATGTCCCTCACCCTGGCGTATGCGGGCATGCATGGTATCCACATTCCCATCGCCAACTCCTTCAACGCGTGGGACCCGTATGGGCAGGGTGCCGGTTTCCCGTCGACCATACCGCATGAAAACTTTGCCGGCATCACCCAATACAGTACGGCTGCGGTTGCGAACTCCAACAACTTGACGGCCACGCTGCAGCGCCGCTTCTCTCGCGGACTTTCATTCCAGGCGAACTACACCTGGGGTCATGCCCTGGATGAGATCTCCAACGGTGGTATTGACCCCTATGGTAGCGACAGCTTGGCGGGGCAACTGAATCCCGCCAGCCTGCGGGCCAACAACTATGGCAATGCAGACTATGACATTCGCCACAACTTCAGCGGTAACTTCGTGTGGGAACCTCCACATAAGTTCGAAAATAAGGTTGTAAACGGATTCCTGGGAGGCTGGAACTTCACTGGAACTATTTTTGCGCGCTCCGGCTTGCCTTACTCGGTCCTCGACTATAACACCTTCTTCCCCAACTACTGGACGGGAGTTATTCCCGGACAGCCGCTCGGGCCAGGAGCAACTTACGGAGCAGCAAGCGGCTGCAGCAATCCTGACAAAGCCTGTTTCGATCCCAACGCTTTCGTGGATACGAGCACAACACCGCTGGCAGCTTACCCGACCCAACGGCGCAACCAGTACCGCGGACCGGGGTTCTTCAACACCAACTTCTCACCCAGCAAGAGCTTTAACTTGACTGAGCAGGTGAAGCTGAGAGTGGGAGCCAACTTCTACAATCTCTTCAACAATGTCAACTTCTATTTGCCCAACGCCTACCTGTCAACGGGCGATCCGGGGGTTGGGCACATTCAGTCGACCGTTTCCGTGCCGGCCAGCCCCTACGGTTCGTTCGTAGGCGCAGCCGCATCGGGACGCATGGTGCAACTGCAGGCCAGAATCACCTTCTAACCCGTCTTTCAGGACGGCTTAAGGGCGGCCCCAGAAGTTTGGGGCCGCTTTTATCTTTATCCACAGAGAATGAGTGGGTTTTGAGTAATGTTTGGTTAGGATTGTCATCCTGAGTTGCAATGCCGGATACGGACCCGCATCGCGACGAAGGAGCTGCTGTCGGAGAAACGAAAAGCAGGTGCTTCGCTGCGCTCAGCATGACAATGCAATTAAAAAAGCAGGTGCTTCGCTGCGCTCAGCATGACAATGCGATTAAAAAAGCAAGTGCTTCGCTGCGCTCAGCATGACAATGCAATTAGAAAAGCAGGTGCTTGGCTGCGCTCAGCATGACAATCCGACAACATCGAACAATCCAAAGGAAAACGTGTCCGGGGCGAAGCCTCGCTGGGGCCGATAGCTCTGAAGTGGTGCTCGACTCAGCGCAGGGCTTGCCGCAAACGGGCGATCTGGGATTGCTGCTCGGAGTTGTCGGGAGTGAATTCCAGACCGTAGAAGTAGCGGTTGCGGTCGCGGATGGTGGCAGGCACGCGCAGGGGTTCGCTCGACTCAGGCAACTGGAACTCCACTTCCACTTCCCTGCCCACCGGCAACTGCAGCCCGGCGAAAACCAGCATGCCGCCTTCGCTCAGGTCGTTGCCGCAGCCTTCCACCAGGAAGGTGCGGTTGTGGCTGTGCAGGACCAGGCGGACGGGCACGTCCACCTTCTGCCGCGGCCAGCGGCGCTTGGGGCTGAATTCCGTGGTCTTGTGCCGCGCGCTTCGCATATATGCCCTCCAATCGAATTCTGGAGGCCCTGGAGAGCTATTTTCGCCGCTGGGCGGCCCCTCCGACAGATGACCAAAGGGATTGGCCGGGAGAACCCAGTAGTCAGGAGTCGGGGCCGGATGGTCGGGTACAGCACGCGAGATGCTTCGAGGCTAAAGCCCCTCAGCATGACGCCTTCCTGCGGAAGGCGTCGCGGGCAAGAGCCTGGCCTGGGCCTGCCGAAGGGGCGCCCGCGCCACAAGTGAGCTTTACGCTGACTGCTGACCACTTCTCCTCAATCCCGCGCAACTCCCAATCAAGGTAAACTAAAAGAAACCAGCAACTTGACAGGAACCGAATTGAGCCAGGGAATTCGCAATATCGCCATTATTGCCCATGTGGACCACGGCAAGACCACGCTGGTGGACGCCATGCTGCGCCAGAGCGGCGTCTTCCGCGCCAACCAGGAACTGGTGGAGCGGGTGATGGACTCCAACGAACTGGAGCGCGAGCGCGGCATCACCATCCTGGCCAAGAACACGGCGGTGTTCTACCACGAGGTCAAAATCAACATCGTGGATACGCCCGGTCACAGCGACTTTGGGGGCGAGGTGGAGCGCGCCCTGAAGATGGTGGACGGGGTGATGCTGCTGGTGGACGCCAGCGAGGGCCCGCTGCCGCAAACCCGCTACGTGCTGGGCAAGGCGCTGGAAGCCAAGCTGCCTCCCATCGTGGTGATCAACAAGATTGACCGCCCCGACGCCCGCGCCCAGGAGGTTCTGAACGAAATCTACGACCTGTTCATTGACCTGGACGCCGAAGAAGACCAGCTCGACTTTCCCGTGCTTTACACCAACGCCAAGCTGGGCACGGCCACGGCCGATCCCAAGCAGACTGGGCAGAACTTGCAGCCACTGTTTGAATCCATCGTCAGCACCATTCCGCAGCCCGCGGGAGATGCCGCCGGGCCGCTGCAGATTCTGGTGGCGAATCTCGACTACAGCGACTACCTGGGACGCCTGGCCATCGCGCGGGTCTTCAATGGCACCCTGCACAACGGCGATGAAGTGGGCATTGCCAAGCTGGACGGCTCACTGGAGAAGGTGAAGATCACTAAGCTGTTCTCCTTCAGCGGCCTCAAGCGGGTGGACATCGAACAGACGGAACTGGGCGACATTGTGTCCGTGGCCGGGGTGACCGGCATCACCATCGGCGAGACCATTACCGACGCGGAAACGCCCGCACCCTTGCCGCACATTGTGATTGACGAGCCCACCATCGCCATGCTGTTCACGGTGAACACCTCGCCCTTTGCCGGGCGCGAGGGCCAGTATGTTACGTCGCGCAACCTGCGCGAGCGCCTGGACAAGGAACTGCTTACCAACGTTTCCATCAAAGTCGAGGAGACGGGCAGCCCGGATTCATTCAAGGTGATGGGCCGGGGCGAGCTGCAGCTTTCCATTTTGCTCGAAATGATGCGCCGCGAAGGCTACGAACTGGCGGTGGGCAAGCCGGAAATTGTGACCCGCAAGATTGACGGCAAGCTGATGGAGCCGGTGGAGCGGCTCACCGTAGACATTCCCGAGGAATACGTGGGCGTGGTGCTGGAAAAGCTGGGCATGCGCAAGGCGGAAATGCAGAAGATGCACAACCACGGCTACGGGCGGGTGCGCATGGAGTTTCGCGTGCCCAGCCGCGGGCTGATCGGGCTGCGCAGCGAACTGCTTACCGACACGCGAGGCACCATTGTGATGAATTCGCTGTTCGATGGCCACACCGAGTGGCAAGGCGAAATTCCGCATCGCCTGACGGGCGCACTGGTGGCAGATCGCGGAGGCGCCACCACCGCCTACGCACTGTGGAACCTGCAGGAGCGCGGCGAACTCTTTGTGGGCCCGGGCGTGGACGTTTACGAAGGCATGGTGATCGGCGAGAACTCGCGCGACAACGATCTGGACGTGAACTGCGTGCGCGAGAAGAAGCTGACCAACATGCGGGCCTCCACCGCCGATGAAGCCATCCGCCTGGTGCCCTTCCGCACCCTCAACCTGGAGCAGGCGATTGAGTTCATCGCCGAGGATGAGTACGTGGAGGTTACGCCCAAGTCGCTGCGGCTGCGGAAAAAGATTCTCCAGGCCAACAAACGGCCGCGCAAAAACGCCGTTCCGGCAGCGGTGGCGGAAGAGTAAATTCCGCTCCTTATTGGCCCTTAGCCAGTGAAGTTCGGCTGTTCTCAACACCCAGCCCACCCAAGCCTGAAAAGCAATCGCCGGTCCGCGCACATTTTCTGAATCGCGATAGATGTATATACATCTATCTCTGCCATGAAACAAAAGGCTATTCCGACCTTGCCTTGCCAGTGCGCCAGCCTGCGGCGCGCGGCACGGGCTCTGACTCACCTTTATGAGCGGGCATTGCGGCCGCTGGGCCTGCGTGCCACGCAGTTCACGGTGTTGCAGGCGCTGGAGCTTGCGGGTGAGGTCTCGCAGGGCGAACTGGGGCAAATGCTGGTGATGGACAGCACAAGCCTCACGCGAACGCTGGAGATCATGCGCCGGCGGGGCTGGCTCGTAAAGCGGCCGGGCAAGGACCAACGGGAACGGCGGCTCAGCCTGTCGCATGCCGGCCGCCAGCAATTGCGGCGCGCCACTCCCGCCTGGGAAAAGGCCCAGGCACGCCTCCGCCAGCAACTGGGAAACGAACCCTGGACCGAGCTCCTCAGATTAACCCATCAAGTAACCAACATTGCTTCGAAATAAGGAGAGTTGATATGACGAACGCCAAGTACGCAAGACTTACCACCGGGCTGCTTGTGGCCTGGTTCATCTTTTCCCTTTGCGCTTCGGCTTTGCATGTGTTCCGGAACGACTCCGCCCGCCTGGGGGTGTCCGTGGGGCTGGCGGCCTTCATTCCGGTGGTTGTGTTTTCGCTGTGGATGGCGGCCTCGGCGGGATTTCGGAGATTCGCCATGAGCCTGAATCCGCGCCTGCTGAGCCTGGTCCACACCTGGAGAATCGGCGGCTTCACATTCCTGGCATTAAGCGCTTATGGCCTGCTGCCCGCGCTTTTTGCCTGGCCGGCCGGCTTTGGCGACATGTTCATTGGGGTGACGGCGCCGCTGGTGGCCTGGCGACTGGCGCAACCCGATCACAAAAACAGGTTCCTGCTATGGAACGCGCTGGGAATTCTGGACCTGGTGACGGCGGTGACTCTGGGCACGACCGCCGGGCTGAT
>DASVBI010000243.1:0-6269 GCA_036375915.1 Terriglobales bacterium
CGGGCGTGGACGTAGAAATCAAGGCGTTCGGGAAAGAACACAAATAGCTCTCAGCTGTCAGCTCTTAGCCTGCAGCGAACAGTTGAGAACTGATAGCGAGTAAGCCACCTACAGTGCCGACAGCCGGAGCAGGGGCGGGCATGATGAGGAAAGTGAAATATGTCAGTCACAGGAATCTTAGGAAAAAAGGTCGGCATGACGCAGCTGTTCGACAGCAATGGCGACGTCCATCCCGCCACGGTGCTGAAGGCGGGCCCGTGCGTCATCACGCAGCGCAAGACCGCGACCAAGGATGGCTACGACGCGGCTCAGATCGGGCTGGTCGAGTTCGTCAAGCAGTCGCGGCTGAGCAAGGCGGAGCTGGGGCACCTGAGCAAGAACAATCTTCCCCCGGTGCGCCTGCTGCGCGAAGTGGATATCGAAGTAGAGGCGGCGGGCGGCGATGGCGATCAGAGCAAAGTCGGCGATCGCGTGCTGGTGGACATCTTCGAAAGTGAAAAATTTGTGGATGTAATCGGCACCAGCAAGGGCCGTGGCTTTGCCGGGGTAGTGAAGCGGCATCACTTTGGGGGTGGTCCCAAGTCACACGGCTCGATGTTCCAGATTCCCGGTTCCATCGGCTCCTCGGCCTTTCCTTCGCGTGTGTTCAAGGGCATGCGCATGTCAGGGCACATGGGCACTGATCGGGTGACGATGCGCAATCTGCGGGTGCTGGGAATTGATAAGGAAGAGAACCTGCTGGTAGTGGAAGGCAGCGTTCCCGGGCCCAACGGCGGCTACGTGCTGATTCACAAGGCGAAGAAGCCGCCCAGAGAGCGGCGCGGATTCGCCGGCGCCGGCACGGTTGACCCGCTGAAGGCCTCGAAGCGGCAGGCTGCGAAAAAGAAGTAACGAGAGCTTAAACATGGCAAAGGTTGACGTTTTAAATTTGAGCGGCGATAAGGTGGGTTCGTTCGAGTTGGCCGATGAAATTTTCGGCGCGGTCAACGAAGACCTGCTTTGGGAGGCGGTGAAGCAATATCGCGCGGCCCAGAGAGCCGGCACCCATGCCACCAAGAACCGCAAACTGGTTTCCGGTTCGGGAAAGAAGTTGTGGCGGCAAAAAGGAACGGGACGTGCCCGCGTAGGCTCCGTCCGGTCTCCCCTGTGGCGGCATGGCGGCACGGTGCACGGGCCGCAGCCGCGCTCCTACGAGTACGACTTCCCGCGCAAGAAGCTGTTGGGCGCGCTGCGCTCGGCGCTGGCGGCCAAACTGGCGGATGGCGAGCTCACGGTGGTGAAGAACTTTGAGCTGAAGGAGCCCAAGACCAAGGAGTTCCGCAACGCGCTGGACGCACTGAAGGTGGATGGGACAGCGCTGGTGGTGGAAGCGGCCAAGGTGGAGAACCGCAACCTGGAACTGAGCGCGCGCAACCTGGCTGGCGTGGAGCTGGTGCGCGGCAACGAGGTGCATCCTTACCACCTGCTGCGGTACCAGCGGGCTATCTTCGCGCAGCCGGCGCTGGAGAAACTGCAGAGTTCTCTGGTGGCGTCGTTGCCCAAGCGGCAGCGGCCGGCGGCAAGTGAAGAGCCGGAACCCAAGAGCCGCAAGCGGCGGAAAGCGGCGGAGGTAGCGTAATGAAGTCGGCATACCAGATCATCCGGCGCCCTATCATCACTGAAAAAGGCCTGGGCATAAAGGAAACGCAGGCCACGCTGGTATTTCAGGTGGCGCCCACCGCGACCAAGACCGAAATCAAGGAAGCCGTGCAGACGATTTTCAAAGTGAAAGTGGATTCGGTGCGCACCTCCAACTTCCAGGGCAAAGAACGGCGGCGGGGGAAGTTCGCCGGCTATCGTCCGGACTGGAAGAAGGCGTACGTGAAGCTGAAATCCGGCGAGAAGATGCCGGAATACGCGCAGAATCTGTAAGGCAGTGGCCAGTGGCCAGAAGCTAAGAGCTAAGAGCTGAATTTATGGCGATCAAGACTTATAGACCGGTGACCCCGACGTTGCGGTTCCAGACCACGCTGGCCAACGAGGAGCTGACCAGCGCGCGTCCACACAAGCCGCTGACCGAGCCCAAGCAGCGGACTAATGGGCGGCGGAACCATGGCGACATCACCATCTGGCGCCGCGGTGGCGGGCACAAGCGCAAGTTGCGCCTGGTGGACTTCAAACGCGAGAAGTTGGGCGTGCCGGCGACCGTGGTGTCCATCGAGTACGACCCCAACCGTTCGGCGCGACTTGCCCTGCTGGCCTATGCCGATGGCGAGAAGCGCTACATCCTGCACCCGCTGGGGCTGAACGTGGGACAAAAGATCGTGAGCGGGCCGGAAGCCGACATTCTGGTTGGTAATGCGTTGCCGCTGCGCAATATCCCGCCCGGCACCACGGTTCATAACATCGAATTGCGGCCGGGCAAGGGAGCGCAGATGGTGCGCTCGGCTGGCGGTTCGGCGCAGTTGGTGGCCAAGGAAGGCGACTACGCGCTGGTCAAGCTGCCTTCGGGCGAAACCCGCAAGGTGCTGCAGGACTGCATGGCGACCATCGGCCAAGTGGGCAATCTGGATCACGAAAACGTGGCTATCGGCAAGGCGGGCCGGACGCGCTGGCTGGGCCGGCGCCCGACCAACCGCGGCGTGGCCATGAATCCGGTGGACCATCCGCATGGCGGCGGAGAGGGCAAGACCAGCGGCGGGCGGCACCCGGTGACTCCGTGGGGCCAGCCGACGCGCGGCTACAAAACGCGCAACAACAAGCGGACGGACAAATTCATCGTTAACCGTCCCAAGTGACGGCGAGGGTTTGCGGGCGTGAGCGGAGCGGGAGCTCATCCTGAACGAAGCAAAGGATCTGGTGGTTTTGGACTGAGCAACTTAGCAACAGAGAACCGAGAACTGAATTATGCGTTCACAAAAAAAGGGACCGTTCGTAGACGGATACCTGCTGCGGCGGGTAGAGGAGATGAATGCGCGCAACGACAAGAAGGTGCTGCGCACCTGGTCGCGGCGCTCGACCATCGTGCCTGAGATGGTGGGCCACACCATCGCGGTGCATAACGGCAAGAAATTCATCCCCGTATACGTCACCGAGAACATGGTGGGACACAAGCTGGGCGAGTTCAGCTTTACCCGCACGTTCAAGGGACACTCGATGAAAGCGGCGGCGGAAGTTGCAGCCAGGCCGGCAGGCGTGCCTGGCGGGCCGGGAGCGCCGGTTCCGGCGGCACCGGCAGGCGGGGCGGCTCCGGCGGCGCCCAAGGCGTAACGAGAATACGACATGGAATTCAGAGCAGAAGCACGGTACATGCGGGTTTCGCCGCAGAAGGCGCGCCTGGTGCTGGACCTGATCAAGGGCCGGCGCGTGGAAGACGCCCTTAACACGCTGGCCTTCACCAAGAAGCGGGTGGCAAACACGGTGGAGAAGCTGGTGCGTTCGGCGCTGGAGAACGCCAATTACCTGAGCACGGAAAAGGGCCTGGACGTGGACGTGGACAACCTCTACGTGCTGCGCGCCGTGGCCAATGACGGCCCGCGCATGAAGCGCATCCGTCCGGCGCCCATGGGCCGGGCTTACCGCTACCAGCGGCGCATGGCTCACATCGAGGTCGCGCTGGCGGAGCGCCGCCGCGCTGGCGAGGAAAACGTCGCTACCGTGGTCGGCGAGGAAAAGGAAAAAGCGCCCGCCAAGGCGGCAAAGGGCAAGACCGCGGGCAAGCCCCGGAAGAAGGCGGTCGCCAGGAAAGCAGCGGGCAAGAAGAAGACCGCGAAGGCGAAAGGTTAAGGAGCATTATGGGACAAAAAGTCCATCCCTATGGTTTTCGGCTGGGTTATACCAAGCCCTGGAAGTCGCGCTGGTTCATGGAGCGCGACTACGACAAGCTGCTGCACGAAGACGTGAGGCTGAAAGAGGAACTTAAGGAGAAGCTCAAGTCGGCGGGCGTGAGCTCGATTGAAATTGAGCGCCCGGGGAATAAGCTGCGCATCATCATCCGCACCGCGCGGCCGGGCATCATCATCGGGCGCAAGGGGGCGGAGATTGACAAACTCAAGCAGGACGTGCAGAAGCGCACCAATCGCGACGTTTACATTGATATTCAGGAAGTGCACAAGCCGGAACTGGATGCGCAGCTGGTAGGGGAATCCATCGCGCTGCAACTGGAAAAGCGCGTGGGCTTCCGCCGGGCCATGCGCAAGGCGGTGGACTCGGCACTGCGCTTCGGCTGCAAGGGAATCAAGGTGCGGGTGAGCGGGCGCCTGAACGGCAATGAAATCGCGCGCTCGGAGTGGTACCTGCAGGGGCGGCTGCCGCTGCACACGCTGCGCGCCGACATTGACTATGGCTTCGCCGAAGCCAAGACCACATACGGCGTTATCGGCGTGAAGTGCTGGATTTATCGCGGCGAGATTCTGAAAGAAAAGCGGCGCGAACAGCAGGCGGTAGCCACGCCGGGCACCTTCTAGCGGGCAGTGGCCCGGTAAAAGCGGGCCGTGGCTGAGAACTGAGAACCGGGAACGAGAACTGCTTATGTTGATGCCGAAAAAAGTGAAGTACCGCAAGCAGCAGCGGGGGCGCATGACGGGCAAGGCGTGGCGCGGCTCGGAGCTGGCTTTCGGAGATTACGGCCTGAAGGTGCTGGAGCCGGGCTGGATTACGGACCGCCAGATCGAGGCCAGCCGCGTGGCCATGACGCGCTTCATCAAGCGCGGCGGCAAGATCTGGATCCGCCTGTTCCCCGATAAGCCGGTCACCAAGAAGCCGGCCGAAACCCGTATGGGCAAAGGGAAAGGCGCGCCCGACCACTGGGTAGCCGTGGTGCGGCCGGGAAGAATCCTGTTCGAAATGGAAGGGGTAACTCCCCAGGATGCGGCCGAGGCCATGCGCCTGGCGTCGCACAAGCTGCCGCTGCGCACTACTTTGGTATCGCGCGCAGTGGCGGGCCATTAAAAGGCCCTTACCAATCAGCCGTTACTGGCTGAGAACCGAGAACTGAGAACCGATTTATGAAGCCAGAAAAGATTCGCAACCTGACCGACGTGGAACTGAAGCACCAGGAGCGGGAACTGACCGACCAGCTCTTCCGCCTGCGCTTCCAGTTGCAGATGGGACAGACGGAGAGTTTGAAGAAGATTCGCGCCCTGCGCCGCGACATCGCGCGGGTGAAGACGATTCTGCGCCAGCAGGAACTGGCGCAGGCGGAGAGCAAGTAAATGCCGGAAACAAACCAAAGCTCTGCCACCGCCTCGCGGCGCAAGACCGTGATCGGCAAAGTGGTCTCTACCAAGATGAACAAAACCATCGTGGTGTAGGTCACGCGCAACTTCCCCCACCGGCTGTACAGGCGGGTGATGTCGCGTTCCAAGAAGTTTTACGCGCACGATGAGCAGAACACGGCGCACGTGGGCGATGTCGTGGAGATCGAAGAGACGCGCCCGCTTTCCAAGCTGAAGCGGTGGCGGCTCAAGGAAGTGATCCGGCGGGCCGCCCTGGTGGCCGAAACCACGGAACCGGAGACGCAGGCGAGCTGAGATTTGCCGGAACTTGGGCAGGGCCAGCAAGGAGCTTCGACTATGGCAGTGATGATGAGAACCATGCTCGACGTCGCCGACAACTCCGGCGCGCGCAAGCTGCAGATGATTCTGCCCTTGGGCGGAGGCACGGGGCTGCGGGCGCACTTGGGCGACGTGGTGACCGCCAGCGTGAAGGAAGCCTCGCCCGACGGCCAGGTGAAGAAGGGCACGGTGGTCAAGGCGGTGATCGTGCGCACGCGCAAAGAGCACCGGCGGCGCGACGGCACTTACATCCGCTTCGACCAGAACGCGGCCGTGCTCATCAACGAGGCAGGCGAACCGGTGGGCACGCGCGTATTCGGACCGGTGGCGCGTGAACTGCGCGAGAAGCGGTTTTTGAAGATCGTATCGCTCGCGCCGGAAGTGTTGTAAGAACCGGTTTCAACGTTTCACGGGTTTCAATGTTTCTGAAAAACATCAGCGAAGCCTTGAAACCTGTGAAACCTTGAAACATCGGGTTGAGTATTACGAAGGGTTTGGCAATGAATCAGACGACAACAGCACACAAGCGAGTAGACATTCGCCACAACGACACCGTGAAGGTGATCAGGGGGCGCGACCGGGGCAAGCAGGGACGGGTTTTGCGCGTTCTGCCGGACGAAGGCAAGATCCTGGTGGAGCACGTGATGATGGTGAAGAAACACGTGCGCCCCAACCCGCAGGCCAACATCCAGGGCGGCATTGCCGACCAGGAAGCGCCGATTTCGATTTCCAATG
>DASVBI010000151.1:0-10734 GCA_036375915.1 Terriglobales bacterium
TGAATGCGGGACTGCTCGCGCAGGTGGTCAAAGTCGGGGGTATCGCGAATGGCGGAGGGCGGATAACCGGCGGCTACCGCCTTCTCCAGCGAGGCCAGGCAGTGTTCCGTGTCGCCCACGTGGTCATAAACGAGGGCGGCGCGGAAATTCACCTCCGGGTCAGACGGCGCCAGGCGTAGAGCGTCCTGCAAATCCGAAAGGGCGGAGCTTTTATCTCCCACCATGGCGTTATACGTGGCCCGGAAGGCCAACAGCGTGGAATCGTGGGGATTGATCTGCAGCTTGGCGCTGGCCAGCAATATTGCTTTGCGATAAGCAGCCGTCGCCTCTGAGCGGCGGCCGGGCGCCCAGTAGAGCGCGTCGCCCAGGTTGCCCCAGATCAGCGAGTCGCGGTCGTCCAGCCGCAGTCCCTGCTGATAGGTTTGCGCCGCCTCCGCGAATCGCCGGAGCGCGAACAGGGCGGTGCCTAAGTTGCTATAGGCTTCCAGCGTGGGGCGGATTTCAATGGAGCGCTTGAATTCCCGGATGGCATCCGCATACTTTCCCTGAATCGCTAAGGCCCCTCCTATATTGGAATAGCCCTCAAAATTTCCCGGCGCCAGCTTGACCACGCGCTGAAACATCTGCACCGCATCGGAATATCGTGCCCGGTGAAAGTAAAATGCTCCCAGCCAGTTGTATCCCGCCCAATACTGCGGGCGAAGGTTGATGGCTTGCCGGTAGGTGGCCTCGGCGGCGGAAAAATTGCCCAATTTCTCATAAGCTTCGGCCAGGCCTCTCAGGGCATTAACCTGATTCTTATCCACTGCCAGAGCCTTCTGGAACTCGTCCGCCGCCGCCTCATAGCGCCCCTGCCCGTTGTAAACGTCTCCCAGGCAAGTGTGGCCTTCGGCGAGTTCGGGAGTAAGGGATAGAGCCTTCACGCAATTCTGCGCTGCCAGGGTGATCCAATCGTTGGTGTGATTGCTTTCATAAAATCCCACCCAATAGGCTTCACCCATGCCGGCATAGGCACGACCGTAATTGGGGTCCAACTGCAGAGCCTGGCCGAATTCGGCAATGGCACTCTGGATGTTCTCCGGCTTCTGGTATTCCTCGAGGTAACCCCGCCCGCGAAGGTAATGCTGGTAGGCGTCGGGGTTGGTGCCGGCACGGATATGCGCGCTGCTGCGCTGCGCCCGCGGGATTTCGAGCGCCAGAATCTCCAGCGCCTTATTCACGACTTTGTCTTCCAGGCCGAAAATGTCGCTCGCCGTGGCGGTGATGGTGCCGGCGCCCAAGGGCCGCTGGGTGGAGGCGTCCACCAGGATGCAGTTGATGCGCAGCTGCGAGCCGGCTTGCTGCAGGCTGCCCTCCAGCACCCAGTCCACGCCAAAATCGCGGTGAGCTTGTTCCGCGGTCTTGATGCCCTGGGCCTCGATTTCGCGGGTCGAGACCAACTGCAGGGAGTTACGATCGCTGAACTGGGCTAATTGCGCGGTCAGGGTTTCGGTCATGCCGGTGCCCAGCGCTCCGGTAGCCTTATCGCCATCCACCGCCTGAAAGGGGAGAATCGCCAGAATACGGGGAGAAGCCTGCGCCGGATGCAGCCGGCTTGTTAAGCGAAAGCCGATGAGGGCGAGCACGCCAGCCAGCACAATGGGCAAGGCAAAAAGAGCTCTGCGGGTTCTCTTACCCCGGCGTGCGATGGGTCGCGATGCACTCGATTCCCAAGCCGTCCCGCTGCCGCTGGGCATCAGCCGCAACAGGTCAACCCGCAATTCCCGTGCGAACTGGTAACGGCGCTCCGGGTCCTTGTCCAAAGCCTTGAGGATAATGGCCTCAAACCCGGGCGCAAGGCGGGGATTGATGGCGCTTGGGGGCTTGGGCGGCTGGCGCAGGATGTCATCAATCAGTTGCGGGGGGTGGCGTTCGGGAAACGGCCGCTGTCCAGTGGCCATTTCGTAAATCACTGCCCCCGCCGCCCAGATGTCGCTACGCTCGTCCACCTGCTGGCCGCGAACTTGCTCCGGCGACATGTAGGGAAGGGTGCCAGAGAGAATTGGATTCTCGCTCAAGTTCTCTGTGGGCAGAGTGGAATCGAGAGGGCGCGCCAGCTTGGCCAGGCCGAAGTCCAGCACCTTCAGTTGTCCCTTGCTGGTAAGCCGCAGGTTGCCGGGTTTCAGGTCACGATGCACCACGCCCTGCTCGTGCGCCGCTTCCAGTGCTTCCGCGAGTTGAGCCGCCAGGCTCAGGGCCTGCGCCTCCGGCAAAGCGCCGGCCAGCAATTTCTCGTTCAGGGTGATGCCCGTGATGTACTCGGTAACCAGGAAGTCCACCCCATTTTCGGAGCCGAATTCATGCACGGTCGCAATGTGGGGGTGGTTGAGGCGGGCCAGCGCCAGCCCTTCTTTGTGGAAGCGAGCCCGGGCGCCGCTGTCGCTGATAGTACCAGCGGGGAGAACCTTGATCGCTACGTCGCGCTCGAGCTGCAGGTCGCGGGCGCGATAGACGATGCCCATCCCCCCGGCACCAATCTGCTCCACTATTCGATAGTGCCCGAGCACCTGTCCGATGCTGGGGGAGGGGGATGACATTGCGGAGATGTTAGGCTCATGCCGTTCGCGGGTCAATCGGCTGTGTCTTTCGCCTTGCTGCGGATGGCCATGCCGCCTGCCTGCCGGGAAAGTGGCCCGCTCCCGTTCTCAGCTCGTGATTGCCCGCGCCCGCCAGTGGGCATTAGAATCATGATGTTTCAGGCAATTCCCGTTTTTATCGAGGCGGATTGAAGCCCGTCATTGCCATCTATCCCGGGTCGTTTGACCCCCTGACCAATGGTCACCTGGACCTGATCGAGCGGGGCGCCAAAATATTTGACGAGCTGATAGTAGCTATCCTGCGCAATCCGGAGAAGGAGCCTTTGTTCAGCCTGGAAGAACGCATGGAAATGATCCGGGCGATGACGCGGGAGCGGGACAATGTGCGGGTGGACAGCTTCGACGGGCTGATGGTGGACTACGCGCTCCGGGTGGGAGCCACGGCAGTGCTGCGCGGCATACGCGCCATCAGCGACTACGAGTACGAGTTGCAGATGGCCTTGATGAACCGCAAACTGGAACCGCGCCTGGAAACCGTATTCATGATGCCGGCCGAGACCTATTCCTACCTGAGCTCACGCCTGGTGCGGCAGGTGGCTACGCTGGGCGGGTCGGTGCGCGGGCTGGTGCCGGAACTGGTGGAAAAAAAATTACGGGAAAAGCTGGCGCCGGCTGTGGCCCGGCAGGCGCGGCATTAACAAACTAATTATAGAGAATGAAGGCAGAGCGATGGCGACCACGGAAGTACGGCCCAGCGAAAGCTTCGCGGAGCGCATAAACAGGATCGAGATTTCCGCCACGCTGGCAGTGGTGAACGAAGCGGAAAAGCTGCGGGCCGAAGGCATTGACCTGGTGGACTTCGGGGCCGGCGAGCCGCACTTCCCCACCCCCAAGCACATCAAGGACGCAGCCATCACCGCCATCCAAAGCAACTTTACCAGGTACACGGCGGTGGGCGGAACGGCGGAGCTGCGCGACGCTATTGTGCAGCGGCATGCCGCCGATTTCGGCTCCCATTACCGGCGAGAAGAAGTGATCGCCTCAGTGGGCGGCAAGCACGCGCTGTTCAACGCCATGCAGGTGCTGGTGGACCATGGCGATGAGGTCATTCTGCCGGTGCCCTACTGGGTCTCATTCAAAGACATTATTCGTTACGCCGGCGGACAGCCGGTGATGGTGGCAACCGATGAGAGCCGGAACTTCGCGCTCACCGCGGAGATGGTCAGCCGCGCCATCACCTCGCGGACCAAGCTCATTATTCTGAACTCGCCGGGCAATCCCTCGGGAGCAGTGATGAACCCGGACGACATGAGGGAAATTGCGCGCCTGGCTGCGCCGCGCGGTATCTGGGTGCTCTCCGACGAATGCTATGTGTACCTGAACTACACGGGCAGGAAATTCTCGCTGGGGTCGCTGGGCGAAGGCCGGGACCGCGTGCTGCTAGCCGGATCGCTCTCCAAGACCTATGCTATGACGGGATGGCGGCTGGGCTACGCCCTGGGACCGGAGGCGGTGGTGAAGGCCATGCAGAAGTTGCAGAGCCAGTCCACTTCCAACCCCACTTCCATCGTGCAGAAAGCGGCGGTGGCGGCGCTGAAGGGCTCGCAGCAGTGCGTGGAAGATATGCGGCGGGAATACATTGAGCTGCGCGACCGGGTGGTGAAGGGATTGCGGGGTATTCCGGGGATTCTCTGCACCCAGCCAGAAGGAGCCTTCTACGCCTATCCCAATATTTCCTCGTACCTGGGGCGGGGCGGGATGAAGTCGGCGGCCGACGTGGCCGGGCGCTTGCTGCGCGAAGCGCATGTGGTCACCGTGCCCGGGGAGGGGTTCGGCACGGGCGAGCACATTCGCATTTCCTATGCTACTTCCGCCGCGGAACTGGACCGGGGGCTGGAGCGGATGCGGAAATTCTTTGCTGCCGTCTGATTGCGGGAGGCCGGCAAGCCGCTGGTTTCGGAATAAGCAAAAGTAAAACAGGGCGGCAACTGCTCTCCCCGGACCTGCTTCTATACAGGTTGCGTCCAACTGGCGAGTCTGGGAATCAGCCGTTCCATTCAGACTCGTACTGTGGCTATAGGTAGTTAGTAGCCTGGCAGAATTTAGCTGCCACGGGCCAACTACCCGATACCAATTGCCAGCTACCCATGGAACTGTATCCATTATTGCTCTTGCCGGAATTCAGCCCGCGGCCGTGGGGAGCCACCGACTTGTCCCCCATCTACGCGGGGCGCAAGTTTCCGGAGAAAATTGGCGAGGCCTGGCTGACGGGCGATGAATGCCGTGTCGCCAACGGGCCGCTGGCAGGACAGCGCCTGGCCGACTTGGCGGAACACTACGGCCGCGATCTGGTGGGCGATGCCGCACGGGAGCCGAACCGGTTTCCCCTGTTGCTCAAGTTTCTTTTTCCCCACGATAAGCTCTCGGTCCAGGTGCATCCCGATGACGCCTGCGCACAAGGCGTGGGCCAGCCCTGGGGCAAAACCGAATGCTGGTATGTTCTGCATGCGGAAAAAGGAGCGCAGGTGGCGCTGGGCCTGAAGCCCGGAGTAACCCGCAGGCAATTGGAGCAGGCCATCCGCGAGACGCGTGCCGAGGAGTTGCTGAACTGGATTGACATCCACACCGGGGAGATGATTTACGTGGCCGGCGGCACGGTGCACGCCATCGCCCCGGGTTCGATCCTGGTGGAGACCCAGCAAAGCTCGGACACCACGTACCGGCTGTACGACTACGGGCGGCCGCGGCCGCTGCACCTGGAACAGGGCATGCAGGCGGTGAAGGAGAAGACGTCTTCCGGCAAGGTGAGAAGTGCCAGCCACAACGGCGCGCGGCAGCGAGAGCAGCAGGAGCTGATTGCTTCCCCATTCTTCGTGGTGGAGAAGTTCGCTTTGAAGGAGCCGAGCTTGTTCACGACGGTAGAGGCGGGACAGCGCCTGGTGGAAGTCCTGGTGGCGGTGAACGGCTGCGGCGTGCTGGAAACCAGCGGGGCGCAGCCGGTGGCTTTTGCTCCCGGGGAGGCGATCGTGGTGCCGGCCTGCGTGCAGGAATTCCGCGTGCGTCCGCAGTGGTCAGTGGAGTTTCTGCGGGCGAAGGTGCCGGCCCACGCGCGTCCCGAGCCGGCCGTAGTTTAGGATGTCAGGTGCGTCCCGGAGCCGGCTCGCAATTCCGCCTCCGGGCGAGTTTTTGCGAGGTCCCTTAGCACCCGCGTGAATCTGTGGCTAAACGGTACGCTCATTTCTATCCCGTAATTCTGGCCGGAGGCCGGGGCACGCGCTTCTGGCCCCTAAGCCGCAAACGCCGGGCCAAGCAACTGCTGGCGCTGGGCGGGAAGCGCACCATGATCCAGCAAACGGTGGCGCGGCTGCGGCCTCTCGCTTCCGACAAGCAGTTCTGGATCATCACCAACCGGGACCTAAGCGCCGAAATCGGCCGCCAGTTGCCAGCCCTGATCCGGCGCCAGATGGTTGCTGAACCGGCGGGTCGCAATACGGCCCCGGCCATCGGGCTGGCGGCCTTCATCCTGATGCGCCAGGATCCGGCGGCGGTGATCGGGATGTTTCCTTCCGACCATGTGGTGAAAGATGAGAAGGGCTTTCGCGCCGCACTGCAGCGCGGCTTGGAAATTGCCGCCGCTGGGGAAAACATCGTGGTGATGGGCATTCAACCCACGCGTCCGGAAACCGGCTATGGCTATATAGAAACCGGAGAGAAGGCGGAAAAGGACGTTCTGCGGGTGCGCCGTTTTACCGAGAAGCCGAACCGGCAAAGGGCGGAAGAGTTCGTCGCTTCCGGCCGCTATTATTGGAACAGCGGGATGTTCTTCTGGCGGGCCGACACGCTGGCACGAGCCCTGCGCGAGCATCTGTCAGAAACCGCCCCTTACCTGGAACAGATTGCGGCCGCTTTCGGTACCCGGAAATTTGAGGCGACTTTTCGGCGCTTGTACCCGAAATGCGAAAACATAAGCGTGGATTACGCTGTTCTGGAGCCGCGTTCAGCCAAAGGAGAACACGCATCCAACCTGTTCTGCATCCCGGTGGATGTGGGCTGGAACGACCTGGGTTCGTGGGCGGCGCTCTATGAATACCAGGCCAGGCTGAAACCGGATGGGACGGAGAATGTAATTCACGGAAGCAAGAGCTTTGCCTTGAACGCGGAGGGCAATTACGTGCACGCGCCAGGAAAATTCGTGGCCACCGTGGGCGTGAATAACCTGGTGGTGGTGGAGACGGAGGACGCCCTGCTGGTCACCACCCGCGCGCAGGCGCAGGACGTGGGCAAGATTGTGAAGTACCTGGATGAGAAAAAGATGGCGAAGCTGGTCTAAGAACCAGTTCTTGGCTATTAGCTCTTAGCTTGTGTTTGAAGCATCAAGCCAAGCGGCTGATAGGGCACTGTTAGAGCTGAAAGCCAAGAGCCAAAAGCCAAGAGCCAATGACCCAAATCAAATTCGGTACCGACGGATGGCGCGGCGTAATCGCCGACGATTTTACTTTTGAAAACGTGCGCCGGGTGGCCGGCGCCATTGCTTCCTACGTTCTGAAACACGAAGAGGCGAGCCGCGGCGTGGTAATCGGCTATGACACGCGCTTCGCCTCGCCGCGGGCCGCGGAAATCGCAGCGGAGGTGCTGGCCGGAGCCGGAATCCCGGTCACGCTGGCCGATGATTACACGCCCACGCCGGCTGTCTCTTACGCGGTGCGGCAACGGGGCGCGGCCGGCGGCGTTATGATCACCTCCAGCCACAATCCTTACAACTGGAACGGAGTGAAATTCAAAGGGCGCTTCGGCGGGTCGGCCACGCCGGCTATCATCCAGAAGATCGAAGAGGAACTGCTCGCCGGAGCCGCCCCCAAAGGCGTGCCGGCCAAAGTGGAGCGCGTGGATTTGAAGCCGCCATACGTGGCGGCTATCACCCAGTTCGCGGACCTGGAAAAGATCGCCAAAGCCAAATTCAAGCTGGCCATTGACACCATGCATGGTTCGGGCCGCGGCGTGCTGGCCGGTATCTTCGACCAGCACGGGGTAAAGTACGTGGCCATCCGTGGCGAGGTGAATCCGCTGTTCCCTGGAATCAACCCCGAGCCCATCGAGCCGCACGTGGCCATGCTGCAGGAAACGGTGGTGCGCGAGGGCTGCCACGCTGGGCTGGCCACTGACGGCGATGCCGACCGCATCGGAGCGGTGGCCGAAGACGGCAGCTTTGTAGACTCCCACAAATGCTTTTCCGTGCTGCTGCGCTGGGTGCTGGAGCGGAAGAAATGGCCGGGCGACGTGGTGCGCGCCTTCAACACCACACGCATGCTGGACCGCATCGCCGCGCGCTACGGGCGCAAGCTGTTGGAGTGCCCCATCGGGTTCAAACACATTGCCGACCTGATGATGGAGCGTGAAATCGTGGTTGGCGGCGAAGAGTCAGGCGGAATCGGCTACTCGCGTTACCTGCCGGAGCGCGACGGCATCCTGAATTCGCTGCTGCTGGCCAACGTGATGGCCGATGAAGGCAAGACCCTGGGCCAGCTGGTTCTCGACTTGCAGCGCGAATTCGGCGAACATTATTACGGGCGGCGCGACCTGCACATTGCTGATGACGTGAAGCTGGCGGCCATCGAGCGGGCGCGCTCGGAGCAGTTCAAGCAATTGGGCAACTATCGCGTGTTGCGCAAGGAAGGGCTGGACGGGGTTAAGCTGTTTCTGGACGCGCCCACCAACGGCAACGGAGCTGAGGCCTGGATTCTTCTGCGCGCCTCCGGAACCGAGCCCCTGTTGCGGCTTTATGCCGAGGCGGCATCGCCGAAGTGGTGACGGAGATGCTGTCCAGCGGGGAGAGCATGGTGATGCAGAAAGCGGCAGCGTGAGCGGCAGCATTCAGCATTCAGCCAGCCTGCGAAGTGACTAGCTTACTGGCACGAATCACAATTGAGGTGAGGGGCTGAATGTTGACCGCCGAGCGCTGATTGCTCCTTTTATGACTTTTCCCACCGCCAGCACGACGCCAACCGACACGCCCGAGGCGCGGCGTTACAACCGCATCCGGCGACGCCTGGGCATTGCCGACTTCGCCCTCGGTTTCGCCATGCTGGTTGTGCTGCTGGCTACAGGCTGGACGCGCGACCTCCGCGACATCTCCTACGTGGGCGCCTGGCAGATCTACTCCCTGGCCGTTTTCTTCTACATTGGAATCTTGCTGGTGATCGGCAAGGCCCTGGGGTTCGGGCTGGACCTGTACGGCTTTTATCTGGAACACCGCTTTCATCTGTCGAACCAGAAGCTGGGCTCGTGGCTGTGGGACCAGGTGAAGGGATTTCTGGTCGGCCTGGTGTTCGCCGGCATCGTGGTGGAAATCATCTATTACGTGCTGCGCATGTGGCCGCGGGAGTGGTGGCTCATCGCCTGGGGAGCCTTCATCGTGCTGTTTGTGGCCCTGGCGCAGATTGCGCCGGTGGTTCTGTTCCCCATCTTCTACAAGTTTCAGCCGCTGCAGAAGCAGGAATTGAAGCAGCGCCTGGTCCGCCTAAGCGAGCGCGCGGGCACGCGCATCCGTGGCGTGTACGAGTGGAAGCTTTCGGAAAAGAGCAAGAAGGCGAACGCGGCCCTCACCGGCCTGGGCAAGACGCGGCGCATCATCCTGGCCGACACGCTGCTCACCAACTACTCCGATGACGAAATCGAAGCCGTGCTGGCACATGAGTTGGGCCACCACGTGCGCCGCCACATCTTGAAAGGTATCCTGCTGGAGGTGGCGGTCACCTTTGTGGGCTTTTGGGCGGCCAATGAAGTGCTGCGCTGGGCGGTTTTCGACCGGCACATGTTCGAATCGCTGGCCGACTTCGCCAACCTGCCGCTGCTGGCGCTGGTTTCCACCGTGCTCTCGCTGGCGCTGATGCCGGTGCTGAACGCCTACTCGCGGCAGAAGGAGCGCGAGGCCGACCAGTATTGCTTCGAATCCATCAGCAGCGTGGAGCCCTTCATCAGTTCCATGAACAAACTGGCTGACCAGAACCTGGCGGAGCGCTCGCCCTCGCGGCTGGTTGAGGTGCTGTTCCATTCCCATCCCGCCATTTCCAAGCGCATCGAGGCGGCGCGCGAGTACGCCGGCCATGAGGGCGAGGCGGTCAGCGCTCAGTAGAGGATGCCTTCACCAGTAATTCCTCGGCGCGGCGCAGGTCGTCTTCCGTATCCACTCCAATGGTGTCAAACGGCGTTTCCGCCACATCAATGGGAATGCCGTTTTCCAGGAAGCGCAGTTGTTCCAGGCGCTCGCTCTGCTCCAGCGAGGACTCCGGCAGGCTGACAAAGCGCTCGAGCGCGGCCTTGCGGTAGGCGTAGAAGCCGAGATGTTTGTAGTAGCGGGCGCCGGCGCGGTCACGATCGTAGGGAATGGTGGCGCGGGAAAAGTAGAGCGCGCGCCCGGCGGCGTCGGTCACCACTTTCACAGCGTGAGGATTGTTGATGTCGGAGGCCGGGCAGGGAGTCTTGAGCGTGCCGACCTGCACGGCGGCGTTGTGCATGAGTTCGATGAGGGAGTTGATGTGCTCGGGGCGGGCCAGCGGCTCGTCACCCTGGACATTGATGTAAACATCGGCAGCCGCCGCTTCCTGCGCGACCTCGTGCACGCGCTCGGTGCCGCTGCGGCAGGAAGAGGAGGTCAGGCGCGCGTGCCAGCCGCGCTGGCGGCAGAGGTCGAGGATTTCCTGCGAGTCGGTGGCCACGATGACGTCGGCCAGCGCCACGGCGGCGCGCACCCCCCGGTACACGCGGGCCAGCATGGGCTGGCCGGCGATGGGCAGCAGCACTTTCCGGGGCAGTCGGGTGGAGGCCAGCCGCGCGGGGATGACGGCGATCACTTTCATGGCGAGCAGCCAGTTTGGCGTGCCAGGCCCGGAGTTGGCAAGTCGGCGGCCAGGTGCGGCCACTGCGCCCGCGAATTGACACCGTTTTGCGCCGCCTCTTAGAATCAAATAGCGGGGCGCCTGTGGGCGCCTTTTCCCTTCTACGCGTGGCGGTGTAGCTCAGGTGGTTAGAGCGACGGTCTCATAATCCGTAGGTCGAAGGTTCGAGTCCTTCCGCCGCCACCAATTCATTCCAAAGCAGTTAGCGTCAATTCCTACTATCCATTCTGAGAACAATTTGGGTACATTTTGAGAACAAAATG
>DASVBI010000235.1:0-6321 GCA_036375915.1 Terriglobales bacterium
CAGCACTGTCTTCATCTTCCGCTTCCGCGAACCCAACGCCGAGCGCCACTACAAGACCTGGGGATACCCGGTCGTACCGGCGCTGTTTATCCTCGCGTCCGCCGTCCTGCTCTACTACACCTTCAGCGCCAACCTGCGGAACTCGTTTGTCGGCTCCGCCCTGATTTTGGCCGGTGTCCCCGTTTTCTACGCCTTCCAGCGCCGCCGCGCCTCAGCAGTCCACTAAATGCGGTCGCACCTGATAAATAACCTTTATCGCCCCGATTAAAAAGTTCCGTTTGACCGTGAACTGGGCCTGGGCCAGAATCGCGAAACTACTTTGCTGAGTGGGGGACAAATAAATGACGATCGCGACTTACAAGCAGACTGCCGCCAACCCTGATCAATTGGACACAATCATGCAGGCGATGGAGATGGCTCTGTACTATCCGTCCTCGGAAGGTAACTGCTGGGACGACGAATTACTGCCGTCAGGAGACTAAGTGCCGGATTTCGTCGCTCGGTGGCCCACTCAAGCCCGCTTTTGGCTTGAGTGGGTACGTGGGTGCCCTATACCTGCCTGGAAACAGTCCATCAACTCAAAACAACAGACATCCCACCCTTGAACGACGCCGCTATTTCTGCGCTGTCACGGTCTCCAGAATTCGTACCGCATGGGCATGTCGGCCTTTCTTTGCTATCGCAAGGGCCGTATTTCCATGGGTATCTTTGATATCGGGGTCGGCTCCCCATCTCAGCAACAGTTCCAGGATTGTCTCGGACTCAGAGCCACGGCCTGTGGCGGCCAGCATCAGCGCCGTCTGTCCGCTCTTATTGGTCGCGTTAACCGCAGCTCCACGTTCTAGCAGTGTCTTGACTGCGTCTGCGGTCGGAATCACGCTTCCTTCCGCCGCCAGCATCAACGCCGTGTTGCCATCCCGGTCGGAGGCGTTGATGTTGGCGCCTTTTTGCAGAGGAAGCTCGAGCAGATCGCTGCGGTTCGAAGTGGCGGCAAACATCAGGGCAGTCGTACCTTCTTTGGTCTTGGCCTCAACTTTGGCTCCGCTGTCCAACAGCAACTTCAGGGCAGCCCGCGTGTCCGGCTTATCAATCACGCCGCAGTCACAGGCGGCGCCCATCAATGCGGTTCCACCATCTGCATCCGTGGCGTTGATGTCAGCTCCCCGCGCCAGCAGCACTTTCACCACCATGACTTCGCCATAAGATGCAGCGCTCATCAAAGGTGTGTTGCCGTCGTAATCCCTCGCCTCAATATCCGCCCCCGCGTCGAGCAGGAGCTTGACGACCTCCGCATAGGGCGCGCTGAATTGGTAGCTCATCTCGTCGGTTTCAGCAAACTTGTCCGTGCCGTCGGGTGCCTCCATATTAATCACCGGAATTTGGCTGCGAGTTGCCTCCAGAAGTGCTGCATTCTTTTCGCGGGTCGTGGGCGCCCGCTCCAGCAGCATTTTCGTTAGCTCGCTGTTTGCCCGGCCCGCCACCTTGACCAGCGCGGTTTCGCGGCTCACATCTTGCGCGTGGATGCTGGCGCCTCGTTCCAGCAGCAGCTTTACCATGCTCGCGTCGCCATGCTCCGCCGCCACTATCAATGGAGTCTCTTTGTTTCTCCCCCCGGCCTCGATATTGGCTCCGCCGTCGAGCAGGCGCTCAACCGAGGCTCGATCGCCACGGTCCACCGCCTCCAACAATGCGTCATCCAGATTTGTGCGGTGGGCGGAAGCTTGCGCCATCGCCGATAATGCCGCCAGCAATAGAACTCCTGAAGTTAGTGTTGCGAACCGAAGGAACTTCATAGACAAAATAGTTGGCTCCTTTGTTCCAATTGTTGGACGGGTTACCGACGCGCCGCAAGATTACCGCCGCTAATGCCTTTATGTTCTTTACAATCCGCTGGTTGCCCGGAATACATCTCCGATTCCGCCCACCCATTACCAACTACTAACTACCAGCTATTAACTACTCCAACCGTCAATATGCCTTTGGTCATCTTGGGGTTAGCCGCATATAGCGCCGTATAATGAGCCTAATCTCGCGAGAAAAGAGGCTTTGGCGCTTCAAGGGTGGACCCTGTCATCGCAGCGGCGATCTTCCTCTTCGGGCTGTGCTTCGGCAGCTTTCTGAATGTGTGTATCTACCGCCTGCCCCGCGACAAATCCGTCGTTAGCCCCGGCTCCGCCTGCCCTAACTGCAACACTCCCATACACTTCTACGACAACGTCCCGGTCGTGAGTTGGCTGCTGCTGGGCCGCCGCTGCCGCTCCTGCCACGCCCCCATCAGCCCGCGCTATGCCGTGGTCGAACTGCTCACCGCCGCGCTCTTCCTGGCCTGCTATGCGCGCTTTGGGCTCACTTTAGAAACCCTGAAGTACTGTGTCCTGGCTTTCCTGCTCCTGGGCCTGATCTTTACCGACGCCGAAACCAAGCTCCTGCCCGACGAAATGACGCTCTCCGGGCTCGTTTTGGGGCTTATTTTCAGCCTGTTTGTGCCGGTTAACGACCTGATGGCGCGCTTTCTGCCGGGGGTCATCAACCTGCCCGTTAGCTCCGATGTGTCCTGGCACCTGATCTCGCTGGCCGACGCGGCCCTGGGCGCAATTGTCGGCGCTTCTTTCATTTATGGGGCCGGCAAGCTCTATCAGGGCGTCCGCGGCGTGGAAGGCATGGGCTTCGGCGACGTGAAGCTGATGGCCATGATCGGCGCCTTCCTCGGCCTGAAGCTGACCGTGTTCACCCTGTTTGCCGCCTCTGTGCTGGGTTCGCTCTTTGGCGTAGGCACGGTGCTGGTGGTGTGGATGAAGCGAACGCGGCGCTGGCGGCAGCGGCGCCCTGCGGTGGCGCGCCAGCGGGCCTGGCAATCGGCCAAGCTGGTTTACCGGCGCTACGAAATGCCCTTTGGTGTCTTCCTGGGCGCGGTGGCCATGTTCGCCTTCTTTTTCGGCAACCAGGTGCTGGGCTGGTACTGGGGGCAGTTCTCGTGAGGGCCCTGGCCAATCCCGTGGTCATACGCATGTTGATCGGCCTGATGGCCGCGGGCTTCGCCCTGGCCGTGGGCATCCTCCTCATCCGCAAGTTGCGTGGCGAAATCGGCGCGGAGACCGCGCCCGAGCCTTTGCGCGCCTCCAATCCTCTTTTCCCGCTGGAGACCTACCACGCCGTCATCGAGCGCCTGAAGGAGCAGGAAAAGCAGCTGCAGGAATTGCGCCGGGCGGAGAGCGAACGCGCCCGCGCCTCCGAAAACATCAGCGCCGCCCTGCTCTCCAACCTGCCCAGCGGGGTGCTCTTGTTCAACCCCAACGGCCTGGTGCAGCAGGCCAATCCGGCGGCCCGCAACATTCTCGGCTTTGCTTCCATATCCGGGCTGCATGTCCGCGACGTCTTCCGCGGGGCGCGCCTGCTCAACCGTGGCGAGGCGGAGACTGCGCCCGCCACCGCCATCAGCGCCGTGCAGGTGGCGCTGCGCGAGGGCACCTCTTCGCGCCGCCTGGAAACCGAGTACGTTACGCCCGCGGGCGAGGAGCGCGTGCTGGGCCTGACCGTTTCCCCGGTGCTGAGCAGCGGCGGCAAGAGCCTGGGCGCCGCCTGCCTGATCAGCGACCTGACCGAAATCAACCGCCTCTCCCGCCAGGTGCGCATGCGCGAAAACCTGGCCTCCCTGGGCGAGATGTCGGCCGGCATCGCCCACGAATTCAAGAATTCCCTGGCTACGATTTCCGGCTACGCGCAGATGCTGACCGGAGAAGAGCAGCTGGATGTGGTGCACGACTTCGCCCGCAAAATCGAGAGCGAAACCGGCAACCTGGCGCGGGTGGTCACCGACTTCCTGGCCTTTGCCCGTCCCCAGGCGCTGCGCCACGAACCGGTCGTGCTGCGCGCGGTGCTGGAGAATTGCGCCCGCGACTGCAGCCTGGAGCTGCACCTGGAAGAGGTGCCCGCCGGGCTGGCGCTGGAGGGTGATCCCACGGCCTTGCGCCAGGCATTCTCCAACCTGCTGCGCAACAGCGCCGAGGCCGCGCGCAACGGCGCGCCGGTGCAGGTGAAGGTGGTGGCCGCCACCGACGAGTGCGGCACCCGCCTCACCATTACCGACAATGGACAGGGCATTCCCCAGGACCGCCTGGGCAAAATTTTTATCCCCTTCTTCACCACCAAGGCGCAGGGCACCGGCTTGGGCCTGGCGCTGGTGCACCGCATTGTGACCGAGCACGGCGGCACCATCGCCGTCTCCAGCGGAGATTGGGGAACAACTTTTACGCTGGCATTTCCGGCGCCCACCCTGGCCAGGGCGGCATCGGCGGCCGGCTAGAACACGGGCCAATACTCCCCCGCGATGTGTCAACCAAGTAGCCTGAGTGCGCACGTGCTCGGGAAGGGGAAAGAATATGAAACGTACTTACCATCTGTGCGCGGTCGCGGTGATTCTGCTGGCGGGAGCGGCGGCAGCGCAGTCGCTTGCTGACGTGGCGCGCCAGACCCGCAAGCAGAACGCCAAGAAGCCGCCGGCCAAGGTATTCACCAATGACAATCTGCCCACCAACGCGCCCATCAGCGTGACCGGCCAGCCGCCGGCGCCGGACGAGGACAGCGCCAAAGCAGCCGACAGCGGCGACACTACCGCCAGCCCTGACAAGACCGCCCAGGACAAGCAGAAGGCGGACCAGCCAACCACCGCCGAAAAACGCGATGCGGCCATCCAGCAGTGGAAGTCGCGCTTCGCCGCTCAGAAGCAGCAAATCTCTCTTCTGGAGCGGGAAATTGACGTCATGCAGCGCGAGTACCGACTGCGCGCCGCCACCTACTACGCCGATGCCGGCAACGCCCTGCGCAACCAGGCCGACTGGGCCAAGCAGGACCGCGAATACCGGGCCCAGTTGGACGCCAGGCAGAAGAAGCTGGACGAGGCCAGGCAGAAGCTGGAAAGCATGCAGGAAGAGGCGCGCAGGGCCGGCTTGCCCGCCTCCGTGGCTGACTGAGCGCGATGGACAGCGTTCTCCTGGTCGAAGATAAGGACGAGCTGCGCGAAATGCTCACCCATGCCCTGAAGCGCATGGGTTACGCGGTCACGCCCGCGGCGCAGCTGGGGAATGCCTTGTCGGCGCTGCAGCAGCAGCACTTTTCCGCCGTCCTCACCGACCTCAAGCTGCCTTCCGGCACCGGCATGGAGGTGCTGCGGGCGGCTCTGGAAGCCGATGCCGCCCTGCCCGTAATCGTAATGACCGCCTACGGCAGCATCCAGGACGCGGTGGCCGCCATGCGCGACGGCGCCTATGACTTCATCCAGAAGCCGGTTGACCTGGAACACTTAAAACACCTGCTGGCCCGCGCCATTGAACGCCAGCAACTGCTGCGCGAGAACCTGGTGCTCAAGGAGGAATACGCGCAACGCTACGGCTTTCCCCGCATGGTAGGCGAGCATCCGGCCATGCTGGCGGCGGCGCGCGAAATGCAGCGCATTGCCGCCACCGATACCACCGTCCTGCTGCTGGGCGAAAGCGGCACCGGCAAGGAGCTTTTCGCGCGCGCCATCCACCAGCTCAGCGCGCGCGGCAACAAGCCCTTCGTGGCGCTCAACTGCGCCGCCATCCCGGAAACTCTGGTGGAAAACGAGCTCTTCGGCCACGAGCGCGGCGCCTTTACCGGAGCCAACGCGCGCAAGCTGGGCAAGTTCGAAATGGCCGACGGCGGCACCATCTTCCTCGACGAAATTGGCGAACTGCCCCTGGAAGTGCAGGGCAAGCTGCTGCGGGTGCTGGAGCAGCGCACCCTGGAGCGCCTGGGTGGCAACTCCAGCATCACCGTGGACGTGCGCGTGATCGCCGCCACCAACCGCGACCTGGAAAGGGCGGCGGAGGCGGGCGAGTTTCGCCGCGACCTCTACTACCGGCTGGCCGTTTTTCCCATCCGCATTCCCGCCCTGCGCGAGCGCGGCGACGACGTGGAGCTGCTGGCCGAACATTTTCTGGAACGTTTTCGCCGGGAGCTGCGCAAGCCCCGCCTGGCGCTGGCTTCCGAGGCACGCGCCGCCCTGCGCCGGCACCCCTGGCCGGGCAACGTGCGCGAACTGCAGAACGTGATGGAACGCGCCGCTATCCTCAATGACTGCGAGATTGATGCCGCCGATCTCGGCCTGGCGAGCGACAACCCCGCCGACGAGAAGAAAACGGAACGCGCCCGCATCGAATCCACCCTGCGCGCCTGCAAGTGGAACAAGAACGACGCCGCCCAGAAGCTGGGCATCTCCTACCGCACCCTGCTGAGCAAGATACACGCGTACGAACTGGATTAGCTGGCTGACTGGCTGGTTAGCTTGCTAGCGGGCGACTC
>DASVBI010000314.1:0-6900 GCA_036375915.1 Terriglobales bacterium
TCGAAAGTCGGCTCTTCTTCCGGGACCGCCGGCAGGGAAGAGAAGCCGGGCAGCCCGCCTACAGCGATACCGTGCTCCGCGGCGGCGGCGGCAAAATCGCGCAGCTTGCCCGGGTTCGAAGTTGCAATCAGGACAGTGGCCATTGCCGGCATCATACTCGTACAAAAGGTTAGCCGACCTGGAGCGGCTGAAGCCGGAAAAAGACTCAAACCCGAAGGCACGGCTGAAAGCCGTGCCCTTCCGAAAGCATTTATGAAACCAGCTCTAGCGGATATTTTGTAGCTGCGAGCTACCAACTGCACCACCAACCCTTCGCCTTTACAAAACGTTTCGTTTTGGAGGACAGCAGGTGAAAAATCTCCCCGCCCACAACAACTCTGGGCGGAGCTTACGGGTTACACACAGCAGGAGGCAGAAGCATGCGCAAATGTAAAGGAAGTCTGCTTGCGGCCCTGATTGTGAGTGTTCTTACTCCCGCCCTGTTGCTGGCCCAGGATCAAGCGAGCGCTCCGCCCGAGGCGGCGGCGCCTGGACCCCAGGCAGGACGACGGGGCGGCGAACCGCCGTGTTTCAAGCAAGCCGGCGTCTCCGAGGACACCTGGCAGAAGATCATGGACATACATAAGAGCACCCACCAGCAGGTGGTAGGAATCTGCGAGAACACGTCCCTGAACCCGCAGCAGAAGCGGCAGCAGGTCCGGGAAGCGCGGCAGCAGGCGGAGCGGCAGGTTCATGGGCTGCTCACGCCGCAGCAGCAGGACGCGGTCAAGCAGTGCCGTCAGGAACGGCGGGCTGACCGCAAGGGCATGGGAGGCGGCATGCGGGGCATGCGCCGGGGCGGTGGCGATCCCTGCGCCCGCATCATGCGGCAGCAAAACAAAGGTCAGGGCGCCCCGCCGGAAGGGGTAGAACCGCAACCGTAGCATTGTCATCCTGAGCGCAGCCGGCTGATCCCGCAAAGCCTGATCAGCCGGCGAAGTCGAAGGACCCTGCGTTTTCGGAACCCTGCCTGAGTCCCTCCTAGGCCACGCTCTCGGCTGTTCTGGCTGAATCCTCGCCCCGCGCTTCCCACTCCCACGCCGGTCCGCGTTTCAATATCGCCCCATGTCCCGGGTAGGGAAAATGGTAAGCCAGCACGGGAATGCGATCGGCGGCGGCCCAGTCCAGCAGCTTTTGCCGGGTGCTGCCCGCCGCTTCCGGATCGAGATCGAATACCGCCCGCCAGTCGGGGTGCGCCAGGTGAACGGGATGAAGCACCGCGTCGGAAATGTGCAGCATCTGCTCCTTGCCCGAGCAGAGTAGCACTGCCATGTGCCCCGGCGTGTGACCCGGAGCGGCCAGCAGCCGAATGCCGGGCGCAATTTCGGCTTCGCCCGCCAGTAATTCCAGCTGCTTTTCCAGCGGAGGCAGGTTGCGCTGCGCACTGCTCAACATCAAATCCTTAATGAAAGGTTCCAGCGCCAGCCGGTCCAGGCTGGGCCCCTGCGCCCAGAACTCATGCTCCACGCAGCTCATCACGTAGCGAGCGTTGGGGAAGGCCGGCTTGCCCGCCACATCGAGCACGCCTCCAATGTGGTCGGGATGGCCATGAGTCAGCACCACGGTTGTCACCTGCTGCGGGCTTACCCCCAATTCCTGCAACTTCTGCGGCAGCTGGCCAGTGCCGGGCGCCAGCCCGCCCGCCCCGGTATCCACTAGCACGCATTCAGCGGCGCTGCGCACCAGCAGGCAGGTGTAGGGACTGAGCACGTGATCAGTGGGCAACTGCCGCGCCCGCAGTTCGCTCTCCACATCCGGCGGCGCGGCATTGGAGAAAAACCAGTTGGGAGGGTAGGGAAGAGCGCCGTCGCACAGAGCCCAGCACTCGATGTTGCCAACGGGGAATCGGTAATGGTCGCTCATCGCGCTGCCTTAGGCATGGACGTGGCGGTGCAAACAATGGTTGCAGTGCCGGCACTGGCCGCTTTCAGGGTTGACGGCTGAGTCAGGTCGCCTTCGACAATGGTTGCGCCAGCCGCCTGCAGCTTCTTGGCTTTGGGATTGGAACTGCCGCCGCCTAGCAGGCCCCGCACCTGATTTTGGCCCTGGAGTAGCTGGAGTGCAGCCGCCTGGCCCACGGTTGCCGTTGCTCCTACGATAAGGATTGCCATAGCTGGCCTCCACGGATTGGCGACTTTAGGCTGCGCAAGCACCACTGTCAAGCCGGGGTAGGCGGGAACCAGCCAGGTACCAAGGTCACCTGGTTTGCCCCTCCGGAGCGGCTCCGGCTTCGCTTACAATGTGGGGAGAACCCGGTCACCGCAGCCGGCTACTCTGCATCTAAACGGGTTACGAGTCCAGATGAGGGACGTGATGAAGAAGTGTTTAGTTTTGCTTTGCTTGCTGGTATTGACCACGGGCTTCTCGTTTGCCGCCGCCCTGGGAACGGCCACCCAATCAGTAATTCCATCGGACGTGCAGCAGATTATTTCGGTGGACTACCGCTCCCTGCAGAATTCGCCCACGGCCCAGGCGCTCAAAGCCCAGGTGCTGCCGGAGAACTTGAAGGAATTCGAGACCTCGTTGCGTGGCATCGGCCTGAATCCAGAAAAAGAGGTTGAGCAACTGATTTTTGTCTCCTACCGCGCCTCCAAGCAGGTAAAGACGGTGGGCATCGCTCAGGGCCAGTTCTCGCCGCGCCAGGTGCTGAAGAATCTTCGCCTGCGCAAAATCAAACCCGTCGCTTACCAGGATTCCTACCTCTACCCCATGGGCAATGGCATGGAAATGACGTTCCTGGATATTTCCACCCTGCTGTTCGGCGACATGAGCGCGGTGAAGGGTGCCCTGGACGCGCGCAACGGCGCCGTTCCCGCCCTGGGCAGTAACTCGCAGATGACCGACATGCTGGGTGGGGTGGAGTCGGGGCCGGTGTGGAGTGTGCTGGATTCGGGCGGCACGCAGAACATGATGCGCTCCGCCCTGGGCCAGGCGTCGCAGCTGGCCGACTACGGCGCGGTCAAGCAACGGCTGTTGGGCTCGCGCTATGTAATGGATTTTTCCAGCGGCGTCAGCTTTGATCTGGATGTGCTCACCTCTGATTCCATGATGGCGGCCACCATGGCCAACCTGGTCAAGGCGGGGATGATGTACCGCAAGATGAGCGCCACGCCCACGGAAAAGTTGGCCATTGACAGCACCAGCGTAGATAACGATGGCTCGACTATGAAGGTGCACTTCCGCACTGACGACAGCCGCTTCCAGTCCTTGCTGCATTCCGAGTTGTTTGCAGCCGTTTCCCGCTAGCGAAGCTGTTCTGAGGCTGCCAGGCGACTCACCGAGCTGCTCGGCAGCCCCGGCATCCGGCGCTCTTTAGCCCGTTCAGGGCACGAAAATCCGGCTGCACCGTAGGGAGAGCATTCCTCTGTAACCTATTGGCTTCCTAACCAACAGGTGTAGAATCCTACATAGCCAGGTGGTACGGGATGAAAGAAGCGGTGCGGTTGTCGCATACCTCTGCCCTGATACTTCAGAGCATAGGTGCGGCTCACCCTTACGGCTTCGACGTAATGGTGGTTACAGGGCTGCCTAGCGGAACTGTGTACCCCGCACTGCGCCGGTTGGAACGTGACCGATTGATCATCTCCCGCTGGGAAGAGCTGGCTGCCAGCCGCCAGCGACCAGCCCGCAGGTACTATAAGCTCACTCCCGCAGGCACAATCGCCCTGCGCGAAGTTCAGCAACGCTATCCCTTGCTGCGCCATCTTGCCGTCCAGTCCAGGCCGGCCCGCCGGAAAGGAGTACCGGCATGAAGCGAGCGCCCCTGAGCCTGCTGTATGCCTGCCGTTGCCTGCTGTGGCTGGCAAGCTGGCTGGTGCCGGCGGAGAAGCGGCAGGAGTGGCATCACAAGCGCGCTCAGGAGGTCTGGCACTGGATTCATTTTCTGGTGGAAGCGGACCGGCTTACTCCTGGAACGCGACTGGAGGTGCTGCGCTCCTGCTGGCGGGCGTTTCCGGAAGCGCTGTGGCAGAGGTTCGACCGTGAGCGAACCCTGCGGCGGCTGGATTCCGTGTTGCGCTCCCCCGGCCTGTGCTTGAGCGTTCTTGGAGGAACCCTGCTGGGCGTGATTATGCTCACCAGTTTCGCGCCCACCGTCCGCTCCATGGTGCGCCTGCCCTACGCCGATCCCGGCACCCTGTTCGCGGTGCGTCCCGCGGGCCGCTTCATGTGGTTCCGCTCCGACCAGTTGCTGCGCGTGACCCAGGCGTGGAGCCGGAGCCCGCTGGTAAAAGACATTGCCGCTTACTCCTTCCAGAGGGGGGCGCTGGAGGGCGCTAACGGGGAAGTCCCGATTTCTTTGGCGCAGGTAGCGCCCAATTTCTTTCAGGTCCTGGGGGTGCCGGCCGCTATGGGGCGCACCTTTGGCCCAGCGGACATGCAGGAATGCAGGGAGTGCGTGCTGCTCAGCTGGGCCGCCTGGAAAACGGATTTCGCCGGCGACCCTCACATTGCCGGCAAGCAGGTAATGGTGGATGGGCGCGAGATGAAGGTGCTGGGAATCCTGCCGCGGCAGTTTTCATTCGCCTCCCCGGGAATTGGCGCCTGGTCGTTGCTGCAGCCTTCGGAGCCGGCTGCGGCCAACCTGGTGGACCGCATGGGAGCAGTGGCCCGCTTTGCTTCGCCGGTCAGCGAAGAGCAAGCCACGCGGGAACTGCAGCGGGTAACTGATGATGCCGGCTACCATTTTGTGAACACCAACCTGCAGGTGGTTTCGCTGAAAAAGCAGCAGCGGCAGGACCTGGATTCCTACCTCTTCTTCCTCTTGCTGGCGGTGCTGGGCTCAGTGCTGGTAGCGTGGCTGGCCGGGGCGCGCGGAAATCTGGGCGCGTCCGGCAGCGGAAGCAAATGGCGCTGGTGGGGATTTTTCGGCGCCAAGACTGTCATGCTCCTCCTGCTTTCTTTTGTGATTGCGCTGGAACTGACCCATTACGGCTCCGTGCTGCTCACCGGCACAGTAGAGCCCATGTCCAGCATAGTTTCCATGTGGGTATTCCTGGTGCTGGCCATTGGTGTGCTCTCGTGGACGGTTTACGACCAGCGCCGCCGCTGCCGCGTATGCCTGCAGCGGCTGGGCCTGTCCGTCCATGTCGGCTGCCCCGGTTACACCCTGCTGGATTGCTGGGCGGCTACCGAACTGGTGTGCGCCCGGGGGCACGGCATGCTGTATATGCCTGACACCGAGGCCAGTTGGCTGGAGGGCGACCAATGGAGCAACATGGATAGTTCGCCGGCGGGCGCGCCGGAGCCGCGCGTGGAAGCTGACTAGCTCTCTGGCTGACTAATCCGGTACGCGGTCAATTTCGCAACCCTCCTCAAACGCTATACTCTCCACTAATGTCTTCCATGCTGCGATTCGTCTGGCGAGCCAGCCGCGGCCATCGCCTGGCGCCCTGGCGCAGTCCCTACCTGCGTTGGCGCATGGAAACTTACAGCGGCGTCAAAATGCAGCAGATCGGCTTCCTGGAGTTTTGGGGATTCATGTGGCGGGAGCGGCACAACCTGAAGCGCTTCCTGGAGTGGACCACTGAGATGGAACGCTACGTGCGGCCTGCGGAGAAGCAGGGCGGCTGAGTGGGATTTGCAATCGAGTAATTTGTAATTGGTAATTTGGGGCTGGGCCGCACGAAATTGTAAATTACAAATTGCCAAATTAGAGATCGCACCAACCCCGATCACCCCTTTTAATCAGGATGTCGGTTGTGCCGCTGCGCCCGCTCCCTCGAACACCAGTCCCACTTCCACGCCTTTCTTGGCTCCCAGGAGGTCGGCGGCGGAGGCGCGATTGGCGGCCACTTCCAGGTAGCCCATGCTGCCCAGGATGGCGAAAACCTGCCCCGGCGCGCCCTGAGCATACGCGGCTTTGAAATCACTCACTTCGTGAGTGCCCAGCATAATCTTGAACGCCGGCGGCGCGGCCTGGAAGAGGGCAGGTGCGTCCTGGGGAGTGATGTTGGTCACGATGTTGCCGAACTTATCTACCTTCAGCACCACGCCCCGCAAGGTGCGCTCGTTGATGGCTTTGGGCTTGGGCGCGGCGAAGCGCACGAAATCGCTGATCTCTTCGCCGAATTTAGCCGCTTCTACGCCTTTGCTGAGGTAACCCGCTACCCGGGCGAAAATATCGCGTCCGTGAAAAGTGGGGCTGATGGGCTGCAGAAAATAGTGTTCGGCGGTGATGTGGCGCACCGAAAGCCGGCTCTCGCGCTCATAGACCAGGGAGAGCACGCCATTATCAGGGGCGATGAACATGTGTTTCTCGGTGGTCACCAGAATAGGGCGTCGGGCGGTGCCCACTCCCGGGTCCACCACCACCAGGTGAATGGTTTCGGAAGGGAAGTAGCGGTAGGACTGGGTAATAGTGAGGGCGCCGTCGAGCACGTCAAAGGCCTGCACCGAGTGGGAAATGTCCACCAGCTGGGCTTCGGGATTGATGTTAAGCACCACGCCCTTCATGGTGCCCACATAGTGGTCCTGCAGGCCGAAATCGGTGGTGAAGGTTACAATGCGCGACACGCGAGGCTTCTCCGCAGCTTGATCTTAGTGTAAAGACGGAACTTAACCCGCCCCGGCGCGAGAGTCAAGTTACGGAGGGTTAGCTGAATTTGGGCAGCAGAACCAGATCATCAGCGGGCACTGATTCCACGGCATAACCGGCCCGAGTCCAGGCGCGCAGGCCGCCAATGATGACATATGCGTGAAGGCCCTGCTCTCTCATCCAATGCGCCACCCGGGCGCTGGTCGCCTCGCGCACTCAAGTGCAGTAAAGGTAAATGTCCTTGTCGGTAGGCAATTCATGCAGCGATTCCTTGAGCTTGTTGGGCTCGAAGCGGATGGACCCTTGGATGCGCATGGTGCCGGGGT
>DASVBI010000135.1:0-2789 GCA_036375915.1 Terriglobales bacterium
CGAGTCTGATAACTGGCTGAGGAAGGTAACGTGACGGGAATGGAGGCATCGCCCAGGAATTTCCGGTACAACTCCGCGTTTGCTTGGCGGGCGGCGGTCCAGGCATCCAGATGGCGGAATTTCACGCGCAAAACCGCTGCTTGCAGCGCGTCGAGACGCGAATTGATTCCTACCCACTCGTGGTAATACTTTTTGACGCTGCCGTGCACCCGGAGTGCTTTGAGCTTGCGGGCCAGTTCCGAATCCTGCGTTGTAACCAGACCGCCATCGCCATAGCCGCCCAGATTCTTGCTGGGGAAAAAGCTGAAGCAGCCGATCTGGCCCAGGCTGCCGGCGCGGCGGCCGCGGTACTCAGCGCCAATCGCCTGAGCAGCGTCCTCGACCACGGCACAGTTATGGCGGCCGGCCAGATGGAGCAGCGGTTCCATGTCTGCGCAAGCTCCAAAAAGGTGCACGGGCACGATGGCCTTCACGCCCGGATGCGATCGAAGCGCATCCTCGACACGGTTCATATCCATGTTGAAGGTGACCGGATCGATATCGACAAACACCGGGCGCGCGCCCACGGAGGCAACGGCTCCGGCGGTGGCAAAGAACGTGAAGGGAACGGTGAGTACGGAATCGCCGGGGCGGATTTCCAGTGCCATGAGAGCCAGTTGCAGTGCCTCGGTGCCCGAGGCGCATCCCACGGCGTGAGCCGCGCCGCAGTAAGGCGCCAGCTCTCTTTCAAGGCTCTCTACTTCCTCGCCCAGTATGAATTTCTGAGACTCGACCACGCGCAGCAATGCGGCTATTGTCTCTGCGCCAATCGTGGCGTGTTGCGCTTGCAGGTCGAGCAACGGGACTTTTCGAGCTGTTGCGGTCATCATTTTACCGGGCCGCCTCCACGGGTCGGGCGGAGGAAACCTCCGTGCCTCGCTTGACGTAACATAGCTTGCAAGCAGTACATCGCGCAAACTCTTCCTCGCCCTCGGCGCCGAACTCCAGCGCGACTCCGCAAGAGCAGCGCCAGCCGCGCACGCGAGCCGGATTGCCGTAAGCGAGCGCGTAGTCCGGCAAGTCGCGCGTCACCACCGCGCCGGCGCCCACGAAAGCATAGCAGCCAATCGTGACACCACAAACGATCGTCGAATTGGCTCCCAACGACGCACCTTTGCCGACCAGAGTTCGCCTATATTCATTCTTCCGCGTGACGTGGCTGCGAGGGTTGATCACGTTGGTGAACACCATGGAGGGCCCGCAGAAAACATCGTCTTCGAGCACTACGCCCGTGTACACCGACACGTTGTTTTGAATCTTGACATTGTTGCCGATGACGACATCGGGAGAGATCACGACGTTCTGCCCGATGTTGCAGCCGGCGCCAATGCGGGAGTTTTTCATGATGTGGCAGAAATGCCAGATCTTCGTGCCGGGGCCGATGCTGCATGGCCCGTCGACGTAACTCGATTCGTGAACAAAATGACTCTTTTCCTGGTCCATGAACCTGTCTCTTTAACTTACCAATTGCCGGCGGAATAGATTAGTCGTAATCTGCACCGGCTCTCCGTTCAAATTCAAGGACCGGCCGCAGGCCTCCAGAACCTGGAGCACGCGCACACCTTCTTCGCCGCAGGTCAAGGGCGGTTTGCCGGTCACGATACAGTTCACAAAATGCTCGCACTCCCGGCGCAGCGGCTCGTCGGACGAAAAATCGATGGGCACGCCCTTGGGTTTGGCGGCTTCGGGAGAGCCGCTGCTCCAGTCGATCCGCTTGTCGTAGAGCATGAGCTTATGATCGGGCCGGGAATCCTCGAAAACGATCATCTGCTTGCTCCCCACCACCACCAACCGCTGCTCTTTATAGGGATGGAGCCAGCTCACAAAAATGTGGGAGCGGGTGCCGCGGTCGAACAAGAGGTTCGAGACGGTAACATCGGCGATGTTGGGCTGCAGGTAGGCGCCGCCGCTGGCTGTGACCTGCATGGGCATCTGCCCGGTCAGCGACAGGATGACCGAAATGTCGTGCGGCGCGAAACTCCACAAAGCGTTTTCCTCCTGCCTGATTTTGCCCATGCTCAACCGGTTGGAATAGATGTAGTCGATACGGCCGAGGACCCCTTGGCGGATCAGTTCCTGCAGTTCTTCGATCGCGGGATGATAACGCAACAGGTGGCCCACCATAAGAATGCGGTTGTTCTCCGCCGCGGCATCGACCATCTCCATGCCGTCTTCCGGCTCAAGCGCCAGCGGTTTTTCCACCAGCAGGTGCTTGCCCGCCTTGAGAGCTGCCAGACCCATCCGGTAATGTGTTTCCGCGGGCGTCGCAAGCACTACTGCGTCCACCTCAGGATCGTTTAAGGCGTCCGCGAACTTGGCGTAGCCGTTCGCGTTTGGGTATGTGCCGAGCGATTGGGCGAGCGAAGAGGGATTGGAATCGCAAATCCCGTGCAGGCAATGCAGCGCGTCGAAAGTTCTGACCAGGTTCTTGCCCCAATAGCCGCAACCGGTCACGCAAATGGCGGGAGATGCCGCGGGGAGTTCAGGCAAAGGCATGTGTTGTTTTTCGTGCACTCGCGCGGTACTCCGCGGCGACTGCGCATCTTTCGTAATTCAATTTTCTTCAATCGGATTCGCATGCCAAAGGCCGTTTGAGTCCGTTGCAAGGCAACCTTGCGGCTCGTCCGCGGTCCCCAAGATCGGTCCACTTTCCCAAAAATTCGGCATTTCCCAGGGCGCCAATTGAGCGAGAAAGGGTGGCCGCCACCGTGCTCGGCAGAACCACGGAGGATTGTGCATGACCAGAGCGT
>DASVBI010000124.1:0-4970 GCA_036375915.1 Terriglobales bacterium
GTGGCCGTGCTCGACGCTGACAAAGAAGGTTTCCTGCGCTCCAGCGGTTCGCTTATCCAGACCATGGGCCGCTGCGCCCGCAACCTGAACGGCCGCGCCATTCTCTACGCCGACACCATGACCGACTCGATGCGGCGCGCCATGGATGAAACCGAGCGCCGCCGCGCCATCCAGCAGGCCTATAACGAGGAGCACCACATCACCCCCGAATCCATCGTGCGCCCTCTGGAGATGTCGCTGGCCCGCATCGTGGAAGCCGATTATGGCGACGATGTGGCGCAGGAGGCTGAGGGCATGCCCGAGTTCAAGTCGCAGGACGAACTGGAGGCCTACATCGCCAGATTGGAAAAAGACATGCGCGAAGCCGCCAAGCGCTTCGAATTCGAGAAGGCTGCCAAGCTGCGCGACACTATCCGCGACCTGCGCACCAAGGAATTTCTATTCGCGTAGACTCGGTTCTTAGCCACAGGGGACACAGCGGCCACAGAGGAAGAGAATTATGGGGGACAGGCGCCCTCGCCTGTCCGGGCGAGCGCAGCTCGCCTGCGACGTAGCGCCTTCCAAAGAAAGGCGTCATTCCGAGGGCATTTAGGCCCGAGGAATCTCGCGTGCCGTGCTGCGAGCTGGCAGAACCTCACTCCCCGCTATCCGCCTCCGCCTGCAGCTTCTGTAAATCGGGAATCACTACCTGCCGGCCATCCATGTGAATCATTCCCTGCGCCTGCAAGCGGCTCAGATTGCGGGAAACCAACTCGCGCACCGTGCCGATCTGCGCCGCTAATTCCTGGTTGCTGCTGGGCAGGGTGATCTCAACTCCTGCAGGCGTGCGCTTGCCGGTGGCCGCCAGCCGGCAAAGAAACGCGCTCAGCCGCTGGTGAACCGTGGTGAAAGAAAGTTCTTCGATAATGCCCACCAGCCGCCGCAAGCGCGCTCCCACCACCCGCAGCACCTTGAGCGCCACCCGTGGATGCTCCAGACAGAGCGCCTGGAAATCGTTTTTGCTTACGAACAACAGCGTGCTCTCGCTGACGGCCGAAGTAGAAGCCGGATAATTGCCGCCATCAAACACCGGCAACTCGGCGATGGAACTGCCCGCGCCCTCGATGGCCAGCACCTGCTCCCGGCCGGAAGCCGAGCTTTTGAAAATCCGCACGTTGCCGGCTTCAACCACGTACAGCCCGCCGCACGGGTCGCCTTCATTGAAAATCATTTCCCCGGCGGAATAGTGGCGCGGCACCGCGCGCTGCGCGAGAAACAGCAGCTCGTGCTCTTCCAGACCGGAGAAAATCGCTACTTTGCGCAGGGTTTGCGCATGGTCAACACGGAGGGGTTCAGCCATGTGGACATTCTACTCATCCTCGCAAGCGACAGTCTGATGCCTGCGGGATATCGCGGCAGCTTGTGGCGCGGGCGCCCTCACCCGCGAATCACTTTGGCGCTACTCACCGTGCTACCGGCATTACCAGCGGCGCCGCCAGCACCTGCGGGCGATGCGTGTGTGCCAGATTCATCACTCGCCACAACCCAATTCCCCACCAGGCCAGCGCTGTCACTTCGATGAAACCGGTCATCCCGATCAGGGGGTAGGCAACTCTCGGCGCGAAGTCGGTTAGAATCTGCAGCCCCACTCGCCCTGCGCACCCCAGGTTAAGCAGCAGAAAGGGTCCCCACAGCGAGTCAAGCTTCCTCGAATCCACGCCCGCCAGGATGGGCACCACCCGTGCCGACACGCCCAGGATCATCAGGCTGATGAAGCCCACGGTGATGGCATGCCGCTGTGCCCCCATGTAGGAATGAGCGAACACCTGGTGGGTCAGCGCGCCGTAGAGCGGAAACAGCGGCATCATGGCGGTGGCAACGATCAGCCACACATATGCCGCTTCAATGAATTTAAAACTGCGGTCGCGATTGCCGGGCCGGCCAAACACACCCAACTGGAGCGCCAGCAGCACCGCCCATAGCGGCATCATGAGATAAGCCAACTCAAGGCCGATAGCGTAATACCAATCCTGCCTGCTGACCACGGCCACATAGCTGACGATGTCCAGCACCAGGCTGACATTCATCAGCGCAAAAATCAGATTCAGGCGGTCACGGCGGGGGACGGCCAGAGCATAAACCCGGGGCACAAATCGCTGGCTGACCCCGGCAATCACCATAGCGGAGAAACCCAGCACCTGGATATCGCGCAGCGGCCCGTCAATCAGGGCAATGCGCCGGATCAGCTCGCTTTGGGTTGCGGCCGTCGCCTTGGCGAAGAAGAAGATATCGCTGACAATGGCTTGCAGGAAGAACCAGGCGAACGACGCCAGCAGAAATTTTTCATACGGATTGTGCGGCTCCACCGACTGCCGCGCCGTGCGATAGATGACGAACAGGAACAGGCCGATGGCCGCCAGTTCCACCACCGCCGCGAAACCGCCCAGCGCCAGCGCCACGGGGCGGGGCTGCAGCAGCTCGGCGCTCATGCGCGCCACAATGCCGGTCAACATTAGGTAGAAGCTGGTGTTGGCCAGCTCTGGCCGCCACAGCGTCGTGTTCTTGAAACGCGGAAACGACTGGTAGGCGAAGCCCATCACGAACAGGCCGACCCAGCCGAAAATCATGGCATGCGCGTGAGCATGAATCGCGGGCAGCAGGCGCACCTGCAGGAAGTTCTTGCCCAGCGCGATCTGCGCCAGGTTGACCGCGCCCCACAGGCCGCCCACCGTTAGCACGATGGCGATTCCGGCCTTGAAGAACCGCCGGTAGATGAAGTCGGCGAGCGACTCCTGGTATACGTAAGGCTTGCTCGGTTTCCTTAATTCCTCGTTCAGTTCGCGCACCAACTGGTCTGCATCCACCTGGTGAACGGAGGCGAAGAACTCCAGCGATTCGGCGGGTCCGTGGACGCCGCCGCAGCCGCGCAGCCCGTGCTCATCGAAAATGCGGCGCGCTTCCGGACACTGCCGGACGACGTCAGCCACGCTGGTCTCTTTGGTGATTTCGCTCATACCCACCCCTCGCTTGGTTCGAGAGTAGGCAGAGGGGATGGCTTGAGCGATGACTTAGGTCACAGTAGGGAGCTGTCAGCCCTCAGCCGTCCGCTCTCAGCCACAGCCGCTCGTTGAAAGCTGAGAGCTGATGCCAGAGAACCCCTAGAATGCGAACCCTGCAATCAGAAGTGCCCCGAAGGCCAGCGCCTGCGCCAGTTCGCTCCAGCCCAGCCGCCGCACCGCCAGTGGCTGTGAGCCGCGCACGAACCAGGCGAGGCCGCGGAACAAAACCGGCGCGAAGGCCAGCAGCACCGGCCAGGGCAGCAACCCCAACTTGGCCGATAACACCAGCGCGGCGACCAGCCCAATTTGACCAGCCAGGAAGGCGCGCCCGCGCCGCAGCTTTTCGCCGGCCGCCTGAGCGCGGGCGGCGTGAATGCGCAACTGCACGAAATGGATCTGGTCGCCGGCAAACAGCCAGTTGGCCAGCCACAGCCCGGCCGCGATGGAATCAAAGCGGCCCGTAACCACCATGTACGCGGCGGGCGCGGCGGCGGTCAGGCCAAGAGCGCCGGTTACCTGCGCTGCCATGCGCAGATTGCGGCTCAGCTTCTTCAGAGCGGCTTGCACCACAAACGCCAGAACTGCAACCGCGCCCAAGGGCAACAGGCTGCGGTTTCTGCCCTCCCAGAAAAGTGCGGCAAGCATCAGCCCGGCTATAGCCGAAAGGAAGAGAATGAACACCAGCACCACACGCCGCTCAGCAGCGCTTTGCGCGTGCAACGGCGTGGTGCCCAGCCAGCTTTCCACCGGCGTTCTGAGCCAGAACACGGCCATGGCCGCGGTGGTGAAAATAGCAAGGGGCAGCGGTTGCCCGCCACGCATCAGGCCGGCGGCCGCCCCCGTCGCCAAAGGCACCAGCAGCATGCCCCAGGCGCCGTGCTCGCGCGGCACCACCAGCGCCCGCTGGCGGGGCCTGGAAACCTCTTGCCCGTCAAGACCCACAGACATGTTCATTGTCGAACACCTTCACCGCCGGCCGCAAAGTTCGCCGGGCGACCACAAGGACTAAAATCAGGCGCCGCATCCTCTGCGTCTCGGCGGTGAAATTCAGGTCATGCTGCGGGAGGGCACGGCGCTGCGCTGGTTTTCGCGGATGGTCCTGCGCCGCACTCTCCCGCAATCCTCTTTACAGCGCCACCGGGCGTGCAGCCTTCATTTCTTTTCCCTTTTCGCCGGTTCGCGGCTGGTAAATGCAGAACGGCTCCTCGTCCAGGAAATCGCCGCTGGCCGCGAAGGCGCGCGCCCGGCAGCCCATGCAGATGTTGCGAAATTCACAACAGCCGCACTTCCCTTTCAGGTTGCTGGCATCGCGTAGCTGTTCGAATACCAGCGACTTTTCCCATATTTCAACGAAGCTCTGGCGGCGCAGGTCGCCGGCCAGCACCGGCAGATAGCCGCAGGGATAAATTTCGCCCTCGTGAGAAATAAAGCACACCCCCGTGCCCGCCAGGCAGCCTTTGGTCATCGCGTTCATGTCCCCGGGATGGCCGGAGTGCGCGCCGCCGGGATGGCCGCCATGCGGAGCCGCCGAGTGATGGATGACCACGCCCGTAGAGCCCGGCATGGCCATCTCCGTAGGGCCGATCGTTCCGGGAATTGGCGGCGCCTCCGCCGGTGCAGCCGCTTTGCGTTCCCCATTCATGCCCCGGCGTTCGGCGGCACGCCGCTGCCGCACCACGCGAAAATAATGCGGCGCGCACGTGGCCTTCAGCTCGATTCCGCCTTCCAGCGAGCGGTCGTAGAACCAGTTCAGCATCTCTTCGTACTCTTCCGGTGCCACCATCTGCTCGGCGGCAATGTCCACCCCGCAGCCCACCGGCACCAGCAGGAAAGTGTGCAGCGCGTCCGCTCCCAGCCGCTTGGCCAGCTCCAGCACTTGCGGCAACTGGCGGGCATTGTGGCGGGCGATGGTCATGTTGATCTGTACCGACA